>NZ_JBFUBU010000039.1:0-89076 GCF_056405595.1 Polaromonas sp. P1_G1 | reverse complement strand
TTAGCGAGACCCCGTCTGGACCGAGCACCGCAGGTTGCCCGTAGCGAAGCGAAGGGACGCAGCAACCAGGGTCGCCTTTTCTTTTGCTTACTTTKCTTTTGGCGAAGCAAAAGAAAAGTGAGTAGCCGCCGGGCTACCCCCGGCCAGCAGAACYAAGCAAAGAGCGCAAAGACCGGAACAACTCAGCCCAAACTCAAAGACGCGCCTCTCCTATGCCCCTGAGTAAACGCCTCTTCAAAAACCGAATACCCAGACAAATCACTGTGCGCAAAATGCAGCCGCCGCCAAGGCAAAGGCAAAGTAACTTGCAAGGCCCGCAGTGCCGAACTGCCGCGCACACCCGGTACGGGCGTACTCATAGCATGCCCGTACCGCATCACCTCCATGCGCGTGACCTTGCCGGGCAGGTCGGGATGCGGCACCGAGAGTTCGGTGAGCACACTATCGCGCCAGTGCGTCCAGGGTTGCTCGTACAAAGTTTTCCGGCCGGCCGCCCCAATGCCGAAGGCACGGTAGTAAGTGAGCACCGTCGCGCCGGGCACGGCTTGCAGGCTCTGGTGTTTGGCGTCGACGTACCCCAGGCCGGGGTTGTCGCCGTAGATCACGTTGTCCCAGCTGGGCGCGGCGCCGGGCCGGTCGTGCAGGGCTGAATCAATGTGCAGGTTGGCGACCAGCCAGGGGGCGTAACGCAGCTGGCTGGCGGCTTCGCGCAGCGCGGGCGGGGGGCTTTCCACGACGCGGGCGGCGATGAACAGCGGCAGGGCGAGGATGCAGTGATCGGCCTGCCAGCGTTCCACGGCCTGCGTGGCCGCGTTGAAGGCGTCGACCTCCACGCCGTGCCGGCCTGCGGCGACGCGGATGACCACACGGCCGGTATGCAGGCGCTCGCCCAGCGGCGCGGCCAGTTGCCGCGTGAGCCAGCCGTTGCCTTCGGGCCAGGTCAGCACGCCGGCGTCGCGCTCGGCCGAAGGCGGCTCGCCGGGCGCCTGGAAGCCGTGGCGGCTCGCGAAATAATGGATGCCGGCCCAGGCCGAAACCGTGTCCAGGCCGGCGCCGTAGTCGTCGCGGCAGCAGTAGTCGAGGTACCAGCGCAGCGGCGCGCGCGTGAGCTGCTGCTGGTCCAGCCAGGCTTCAAAGCTCAGGCCGTCCAGCACGCGGTGCGGCGGCGGCGGTGCGCCGCCGGAAAGCGGGATCGAAAAAGGCGCGGCTTCCGCGGCCTGCCGCACCAGCCGCGCAAAGCGCTGGTAGTCGGCGAGCAGCGCGGCGTCCATGTCCTGCTGGGGCAGCAGGCCCTCCTGCCACTGGCCGTTGATGAAGAGGCGCTCCTGCGGGCTGTGGCACAGGTGGCGCTCGTCATATTCCCAGCGGCCGGCCACGCGCCGGCGCAGCGACAGCTCTTCGAGAAAATCCTGCACCTCGCGCGCGCCGTCGCCGGGCACCGGCAGGTAGTGCGCGCCCAGCGGACAAGGCAGGCCGCCGACCACGCCGCCGCGGCTGTTGCCGCCGGCGCTGTCCTCAAGCTCCAGCATCGCGAAATCATTCATGCCGCGCAGGCGCAGCGCGCGCGCCGCCGCGAGGCCGGCGACACCGCCGCCGGCAATCAGCACACGGGTGCGCCGGGTGACCGAAGGGGAGGGCCAGGCACGCGTTTCGCCGTTAGCGGACGGGCGCAGCGTGTGGCCGCGTTCGTGGTTCACGCCGATAAAGCCGCCGTCGATGTGCCGAGCCTCTTTGCAGCCGGCCAGCGCCAATGGCAACGCGGACGCTGCCAAAAAATCACGGCGCTTCAACGCAGCACCTTGCCCCATTCCTGCTCGTAGCTGTGCACCAGCTCCTGGTTGGAGAGCCGGTTGACGGGCGCCGGCACGCGCGCCATGTCGACCGGGAAATCAAACAGCAGCGGCAGGGTTTGGGGATCCAGAAAACGCAGGCCGGAGGGCAGGGCGCCGGCTTGTGTCGCGGGGCTGAAGGGCCGGCGGCTGGCGACCACAAAACCCCATTCGCCGAAGCTGGGCACATTGGCGTGGTAGGGCGCGGTCTTCAGGCCCACGGCTTCCAGCGTGCTCACCACCGTCCAGTAGCTGCGGCGCGCCACCAGCGGCGAGGTGGTCTGGATCACCGCATAGCCGCTGGCCGAAAGGTGGCTGTCGAGCAGCGCGTAGAACGAGTTGGTATAGAGCTTGCCGATCGAAAAATTGGTGGGGTCGGGGAAGTCGACCACGATGATGTCGAACATGTCCGCGCTCTTGTCCAGCCACTGGAAAGCATCGGCATTCACCACCTTCACCTTGGGCGACAACAAGGCATCGCCGTTGAGGCGCTTCAAGGCCGGCTGCTGGCTGAAGAGATCGGTCATGGCCGGGTCCAGCTCGACCAGGGTGATGCTTTCCACACCGGGGTACTTGAGAATCTCGCGCACCGCCATGCCGTCGCCGCCGCCCAGCACGGCGACTTTTTTGGGGGCGCCGTGCGCGCTCATCACCGGGTGCACCAGCGCTTCGTGGTAACGGTATTCGTCGCGCTCGGCGAACTGCAGGTTGCCGTTGAGGAACAGCCGGTGGCCGCCGCGGCCGTTGGTCACCACGATGCGCTGGTAAGGCGTGGTGGCGGTGAAGACCACGCGGTCCTGGTAAAAATGGTCTTCGGCCAGCGTGGTGATCTGGTTCGCGCCCACAAAGCCGGCGCCCAGTGCGCACAACACCGCCACGCAGGCCATGGCGTGCGCCTTGACGTGCCGCAGCTCATGGCGGAACAGCCACAGCGCCCACAGCGCGACGGCCGCGTTCATGAGGCCAAACAGCATGCCGGTGCGGATCAGGCCCAGCTGCGGCACCAGCACCAGTGGAAACGCCAGCGACACCGCCAGCGCGCCCAGGTAGTCGAAGGTCAGTACCTGCGAGACCAGTTCCTTGAGCGCGACGTTGCGCCGCAGGATGCGCATCACCAGCGGAATCTCCAGCCCCACCAGCGTGCCGACCAACAGCACCATGGCATACAGCAGAAAGCGGAACGCGCCGGGGACATAAGCATTCGCCAGGAACAGCACGGCCGGCAAGGCCCCACCGACCAGCGCCACCATCAACTCAATGCGCAAAAAATGGGCCGGCAGCTGCCGCTCGAAAAACCGCGACAGCCAGGACCCGATGCCCATGGCGAACAGGTAGCTGCCGATGATGGTGGAAAACTGCAGCACCGAATCACCGAGCAGGTAAGAAGCCAGAGCCCCCGCCGCCAGCTCATACACCAGCCCACAGGCCGCCACGACAAAGACGCTGGCCAGCAGCGCGACCTCGAGGGGGCGCGGTGGGGTGGTGGAGGGGGTTTCAGTGTTCAAGGCAGAGCAGATGATTGCAGAGAGTAAGTGAGGCGACGCGCAGCGAGCCGATCAACGGCGGCGCACAGGGCGTAGCGAGCGGGCCGCGGGCAAGGCGGACGGAGCACAGGAACCGGAACGTACTTCAGGTACGTGAGGATTCCGAGCACCGGACCCACGCCGCCCCCGGCCCGCGCAGTAGCCCCGAAAGAACTAGCCGTGGATGGCGGCGGCTACGATGATGCAAATGCCCAGCGCCATCGCAGCGACGACCAGCGCCAGTGCCACATTCTGCTTCTCGACAATTTCCAGCCACAAGTCATAAGGCGTGATCTTGTCGATGATGACAAAACTCAGCCAGAAGATGATCACGCCGATCAGCGCGAACAGGATCGAGCCGAGGAAAGCGGCGGGTTTAAGCCATTCAAGTCCCATGATGGTCTCCAGAAAAAGTCTGCCAGGTTGAACAGAAGAAACAAAAAGAGGCAGCCTTCATTTGTGGCCGCCCCCGCCGGAAAAACCGCCGAACGAGCCGCCTGAACTGCGCGAGCTGCTGGAGGAGGAACAATTTTCGATCTTCGGGTCGCAGCTTGAACAGCGGCCTATCAGAAAAAGGAATAACAGGACCAGCAGCACCACCACGATGATGGTGCCGCAGCCCATGCCGGCGGCACCGCTCAGCGGCTTGGCGTCTTCGCGCTTGAACAAATCCTTCTTGCCGTCGAGCTTGAAGGCCTTGGCGACCAGTTCGCCGTCCAGCTTGCTGCCGCTGGACCAGGTGATTTCGTTGGGCGCTTCTTCCTGCGACAGCAAGGCGCTGCCGCTGCGGAAGTCCCGGTTATACGTCTTTTGCCCGCGCTGGACCTGCCAGTAGAACTCGCCGGCGACATAGCTGGTTTCGGCCTGGTAGCTGCTTTGCAGCGGGTAGTTCGTCTTGAGGTAAACGGCGCTGTTCTCGCCGGGCTTGAAGATGGGCGCGCCGGTGATCGGCTTGACCAGGCTCCAGCCGTCTTCGGCATCGACCAGAAACGTGAACCCGCGCTTCTGGTTGTAGAGCAGGTATTCGTCCCAGCCGAAATGTTCGTCCGGGTCGTCGGCCTCGTAGCCCATGCGGTGCTGGAAACCCACGACCTGCCATTGCGCGCCCGACAACTGGCCGATGGTGCCCAGCGCGATCAACGGGCTGACGGGCTCGTCCTGGATCGCATGTTTGAGTGCGGCGCCCGTGCCCTGCGTGAGGTCGATGATGCTGTTGCAGGAGCGGCAGGTGATGCTTTTGCTGCCGGCCAGCGTGACCTCGACCGGTGCGCCGCAGTTGGGGCAGCTGAACTGCTTGCCCTTTTCGTCCTTGGCGGATTCGTCTTTGAGGCCGCTGAGCTTGAGCTCGTCCAGCAGCACGGCACGGCCCAGCGACAGCGCGGGCGCCCCGCCGCCGGCCACCATGCCATAGTCGATGCTGAGCACATTGCCGTCGGCGCTGCGCAGCTCCACCATCGCAAAAGGCGCGCCCAACGCCGGCAGGCGCGGCAGCTCGCCCTGGGCCGACAGCAGCGACACGCCCTCGTTCGACGCCACGCTGAAGGGCTTGGCGTTGATGGCGGTGGTAGCGCCGACGCGGAAGCTCTGGGCCGGCGGCACCTCGCGCTTCAGGCTGGTGGGCAGGCTGAAAACGTAAGCGCCGTTGTCTTCGCTCAGGAAGGCCGGCTTGCCGTCGTCCAGCACGGCGTACCACTCGGTCCAGGTGCCTTGCGCGTACCGATATTGCAGGCGGCCGACCAGCGTGAAGTTGCGGCCCTGCCAGACCCCCGAGGCCTGCAACTGCAGCGGGCTGAAGTCGTTGAAGAGCTCGGCCATCTTGCCGATGCGCGACAGCGTGTCGCCGTCGCGCACGACCGTGCTCTGGCAATAGCCGCAAACCGCGTGCGTGGACTGCGCGCTGCGAAATTCAACGGGCGCGCCGCAGCCGGGACACGGCGCGCGGTACGCGCGTTGCTGGGGCTCGGATGCCAAGATGGGCGGTCAGTGAACGATGCGCGGCAGAACCGGCATCAGACCAGCTTCTTGAGCAGCTCGGCCTTCTTGGCGTCGAACTCTTCCTGCGTGAGGATGCCCTTGGCCTTGAGTTCGCCGAGCTTCTCAAGCGTGGCCATCACGTCGTCGGGCTTGACGGCGGCGGCARCCGCCGCGGCGGCCTGCGCAGGATTGCCCTGCAGGCCTTGCTGCAGGTTTTGCGCCAGCACCTGGCCCAGCGCCACGCCGGCGCCCAGGCCCATGGCGTCGCCGGCAATGCCGCCGCCGCCGCCTGCGCCCTCGGCRAACTTSGGGATCGCCTGCGCCGTCTGGTACTGCATGAACTTGCCCATGTCGTTGCCGACCATGCCCATGCCGATTTTCTGGTCGAGGATTTTCTGCRGCTCTTCGGGCAGCGAGACGTTCTGCACCGTCATGCCCTCGAGCTTCAGGCCTATCTTGGCGAACTCGGGTGTGAGTTGCGTGACCAGCGCCTGCGCGAAGGCCAGCTGGTTGGCGGCCAGGTCCAGGAAGGCGATTTCACTGGAGGCGATGGCGTTCGAAATATTCTGCAGCACCAGGCCGCGCAGCTGCCCGTCGAGGTCGGCCGTGCTGTAGCGCTCGCGCGTGCCCGAGATCTCGGTGTGGAAAAGCTTGGGGTCGGCGACGCGGAAGTTGTAGTTGCCGAAGGCGCGCAGGCGAACGGCGCCGAAGTCTTTGTCACGAATGGTGATGGGCTGGGGCGTGCCCCACTTCTGGTCGATCTGCTGGCGCGTGCTGAAGAAGTAAACGTCGCTCTTGAAGGGCGATTCGAACAGCTTGTCCCAGTTCTTGAGGTAGGTCAGGACCGGGATGGTCTGCGTGGTCAGCTTGTACATGCCGGGGCCGAAGACGTCGGCGACCTTGCCCTCGTTGACGAACACCGCCATCTGCGACTCGCGCACGGTGAGCGAGGCGCCGTACTGGATCTCCATGTCGGCCATCGGGAAACGCCAGGCCAATGTGCCGTCGCCGTCCTCGGTCCACTGGATGATGTCGATGAACTGTTTCTTGATGAAGTCCATTAGTGCCATGGCGCGCTCCCCTTTGAAGTGAGTTATCGGCCACATGATACCCGGCGAAAACGTCACCAGGCCGGCTAAATGTCGTCCGCAAACACAGACAGGCGGGGGGCCGCCGCTTACTGCCCCTGGCCCGCCTGCGGCACGCCGGCCAGGCAATTCACGATGCCGGCCCCGACGGTGCAGTCGCCCTGCGCCGGATTGGTGGCGTTGGGCGTATCGGGAAAGCCCGCCAGGCGGAAAGGCGGTGCTTCCGTCGTCTCGGCCAGTTCCTGCGTGCTCCGTATGCCGGCCGCGCGGCGGAAGGCCTGTTCACGCCGGTCGTCGGCTTCCAGCACCGGCAGCGCGGTGCCGTTGACGATGCGTAAATCCCCGGTCCGCTCGGCCATATTGGCCGGCGCCGGCGTGACGCTGGCCGTGGTCGCGGCCGTGGTGTTGAGCAGCACGTAATTGCCGGCGTCCGCGCCCGACAGCGTGATGCCGGTGATGCTGACGGGTTTGCCGCTGCCGACGGCGGGGGTGTCGAAGTTGCCGGTCGCGGCGCCCACCGTCAGCACGTCCGCGCCTATGCGGCCGGTAAAGGCCGCGGCGCCGGTCGCCAGCGTGGCGGCCGTGGTGCCGTCCTGCACCTTGTCGGCGGCGGTGATGCCGCTGACATTGGCGATGGAGGCCGGCGTGATGGTCGCCGTGGTGGTGGTCGTGGTGTTGACGCTGTAATTACCGGCGTCGGTGCCCGTGATGGCGATGCCGCCGACGTTGACCGTCTTGCCGATGCCGGCATTCTTGTCGGTGAAGGCCGCCGACGTGTTGCTGGCGGCGAGCACGTCGCCGGCAACCCGGTTGTCGTTGAGCGTCACCGTCGCGGCCGTGCCGCCGTCGTACACCTTGTTTTGTGCCGCGGCGCCGACCGTGAGGGCGCGCTGCGTGATGTCGGCGGTGGTCGCCGCCGTGGTGTTGGCGCTGTAGTTGCCGGCATCGGTGCCGGTGATGGCGATGCCGGCCACGCTCACAGCCTTGCCGATGCCCACATTCTTGTCGGCGAAGCTGGCAGCGGTATTGCTGGCGCTGAGCACGTCGCCCGCGACGCGGTTGTCCGTGAGGGTCACGCCGGCGGCGGTGCCGCCGTCGTAGACCTTGTTGTTTCCCGTGGCATTGACCGTGAGGGCGCGTTGCGTGATGTTGGCCGTGGCGGCCGCCGTGGTGTTGACGCTGTAGTTGCCGGCGTCGGTGCCGGTAATGGCGATGCCGCCCACGCTGACGGCCTTGCCGATGCCGACGTTCTTGTCGGCGAAGTTCGCGGCCGTGTTGCTGGCGGTAAGCGTATCGCCCGCGACGCGGTTGTCCGCCAGGGTCACGCCGGCGGTGGTATTGCCGTCGTAGACCTTGTTGCTTCCCGTGGCGCTGACCGTGAGGGCGCGTTGGGTGATATTGGCCGTGGTCGCGGCGGTGGTGTTGACGCTGTAGTTGCCGGCATCGGTGCCGCTAATGCCGATGCCGCTGACGCTGACGGCCTTGCCGGTGCCCACATTCTTGTCGGCGAAGCCGGCAGCGGTATTGCTGGCGCTGAGCACATCACCCGCGACGCGGTTGTCGGACAAGGTGACGGTGGCAACGGTGCCGCCGTCGTAAACCCGGTTCTGGCCGGTGGCGCTGACGGTGAGGGCGCGCTGCGTGATGTCGGCCGTGGTCGCGGCGGTGGTGTTGACGCTGTAATTGCCGGCGTCGGTGCCCGTGAGGGCGATGCCGCTCACGCTGACGGCCTTGCCGGTGCCCACGTTTTTGTCGCCAAAGCTGGCAGCCGTGTTGGTAGCCGTCAGCACATCGCCGGCAACCCGGTTGTCGGCCAGGGTCACGCCGGCCGTCGTACCGCCGTCGTAGACCTTGTTGCTTCCGGTGGCGCTGACCGTGAGGGCACGCTGGGTGATATTGGCGGTAGTGGCCGCCGTGGTGTTGACGCTGTAGTTGCCGGCGTCGGTGCCGGTGATACCGATGCCGCTGACGTTGACGGCCTTGCCGGTACCGACGTTCTTGTCGGCGAAGTTCGCGGCCGTGTTGCTGGCGGTGAGCACATCGCCGGCGACCCGGTTGTCCGCCAGGGTCACGCCGGCCGTCGTACCGCCGTCGTAGACCTTGTTGCTCCCGGTAGCGCTGACCGTGAGGGCGCGCTGTGTGATGTTGGCGGTAGTGGCTGCCGTGCTGTTGACCGTATAGTTGCCGGCGTCGGTGCCGCTGATACCAATGCCGCTGACGCTGACGGCCTTGCCGGTACCGACGTTCTTGTCGCCAAAGCTGGCCGCCGTGTTGCTGGCGGTGAGCACGTCACCGGCAACCCGGTTGTCGAGGAGCGTCACTGTGGCGATGGTGCCGCCGTCATACACCCGGTTCTGGCCGGTGGCGCTCACGGTGAGGGCCCGCTGCGTGATGTCGGCCGTGGTCGCGGCGGTGGTGTTGACCGAGTAATTGCCGGCGTCAGTGCCGGCAATGCCGATGCCGCTGACGTTCACTGTCTTGCCGGTGCCGGCATTCTTGTCGATGAAGCTGGCGGCCGTGTTGCTGGCGGTCAGCACGTCGCCCGCGACGCGGTTGTCGGCCAAGGTCACGCCGGCGGTGGTGTTGCCGTCGTAAACCTTGTTGGTCCCGGTGGCGCTGACCGTGAGGGCCCGCTGCGTGATGTCGGCCGTGGTGGCCGCCGTGGTGTTGACCGAGTAATTGCCGGCGTCGGTGCCGGTGATGCCGATGCCGCTGACGTTCACTGTCTTGCCGGTGCCGGCATTCTTGTCGATGAAGCTGGCGGCCGTGTTGCTGGCGGTCAGCACGTCGCCCGCAACGCGGTTGTCGGCCAAGGTCACGCCGGCGGTGGTGTTGCCGTCGTAAACCTTGTTGGTCCCGGTGGCGCTGACCGTGAGGGCACGCTGAGTGATGTCGGCCGTGGTGGCCGCCGTGGTGTTGACTGAGTAATTGCCGGCGTCAGTGCCGGCAATGCCGATGCCGCTGACGTTCACTGTCTTGCCGGTACCAACGTTTTTGTCGGCAAAGCCCGCGGCAGTGTTGCTGGCGGTCAGCACGTCGCCCGCGACGCGGTTGTCGGCCAAGGTCACGCCGGCGGTGGTGTTGCCGTCGTAAACTTTGTTAGTCCCGGTGGCGCTGACCGTGAGGGCACGCTGGGTGATGTTGGCCGTGGTGGCCGCCGTGGTGTTGACCGAGTAATTGCCGGCGTCGGTGCCGGTGATGGCGATGCCGCTGACGTTCACCGTCTTGCCGGTGCCGGCGTTCTTGTCGATGAAGCTGGCGGCCGTGTTGCTGGCGGTCAGCACGTCGCCCGCGACGCGGTTGTCGGCCAAAGTCACGCCGGCGGTGGCGTTGCCGTCGTAAACCTTGTTGGTCCCGGTGGCACTGACCGTCAGGCTGCGTGCCGTGRTGGTGCCGATGTTGCCGGTGAGGGTACCGCCGCCCGACACCTGGTAGCCGTACACCGTGGTGGCGCCATTGGAAGCGGTGGTGGTAACGCCGGATACGCTGACCGTCTTGCCTGTGCCGGCGTTCTTGTTGTCGTAGCTGCCGGCAGCCGGGTTGTTAAGGGTGATCACGTCGCCGTCGATGGCCCCGGAACTGGTGAAGTTGCCGGCCGCCAGCGTGGCGCTTGCGGTCCCGTCATAAACCTTGCTCACCGTTCCGGTGAGTCCGGCGGAAATGGTTGGCGCCACGGAATGGACAAAGCCGTTGCCGGTGCCCAGGAGGGCGCTGCCATACGTTGCGTTGTACTGCTTGAACGCGGCGGTCAGCCCACCTTTGACATCCGAGACGGGACTGGTCGAATAGACCAGCCAGCGCCCGGACGACGTCACCAGCGCCCCGGCGCCCACATTGTTGATGAAGTTGCCGCTCGTCGTCAGCACAATGGCGTCGCCGCTGCCGCTTGTGCTGATGAAGTTGTTGAGCGTGAGATTGCCACCGAGCGCCCGCGCGCTCAGGCTGTCTGCGGACACCTGACCAAGGGCCAGGGCGCCGGCGTTGACGACACTGGCCGCCCCGGCCGTCAGGATGGTAAGGTTGCCGGTAAAGTTGTTCGATGTGTTGCTGGCGGTGATCGCCCCGCCGCCGTTGCTGGCCAGCTTGACGTTGTTTCCGGTCACCTGGCCGGTGTAGATCTGCGCGCCGCTGGTGGTCAGCGTGTTGCCTGTACCAAAGGCGACCAGGCCCGCGCTCGACACCGAGGCGACGGTATCGCTGAAGCTGTTGAAGTCGAGCGTGGCACCGGACAGGACGTTGACGGCCGACGCGGCGCCGATCGCATTGGCAACGCCAAGCCTCAGTGTGCCGGCGTTGACGGCGGTGGTTCCCGTATAGGTGTTCACGCCGGACAGCGTCAGCTGCGAGGTGGCGCTGTTTTGCACCACGCCGGTCACGCCGGCGCCTATCACCTTGCTGATGGTGCTGCCGCCCGTGCCCGTGCCGCTATTGGTCACGGTCCCGACGTTGTTCAATGCCCCGGCGCCCGACAGCGTGATGGTTCCGGTTCCCGTCGTGTTGAGTGCCAGGTTGCCGGCGCCTGCGACGGAACCGCTCAAGGTGAGGTTGCCGGCCGCCGGAGCCAACCTCAGATCATGGTTGTTGAGCGTGACCGCGCCGCTGAAGGTGCTTGCCGCGCTGGCGGTGATGCTGGCCACGCCGGTGTTGCCGACGGCCACGTTGACCGCGTTGGTGTGCGCAGCGCCGCCGCTGAGCGTGGTGTTGGCGCTGCCGCTGATGTCGCCCAGCGTGATCGCGCCCGTGCCGAAGGCGGCCGCCACGGTTCCTGACACCGTGCCGGCCTTGATCGTCGTGCCGCCACTGTAGGTGTTGGCGCCCGACAGGGTCAGCTGCGAGGTGGCGCTGTTTTGCACCACGCCAGTGACGTTGCTGCCTATTACCGCACTGATGGCGGTGGCGCCCGTGCCGGTGCCTGTGTTGCTGATCGTGCCAACGTTATTGACGCCGGCTGTCGATAGCGTGACCGCGCCGGTACCGGTCGAATTCAGCGCAAGGTTGCCGGTGCCGGTGATGCCGCCGCTCAGGGTGAGGTTGCTGCCCGCCGGGGCCAGCCGCAAGGCGTGATTGTTGAGCGTGACCGCGCCACTGAAGGTGCTTGCCGCGCTGGAGGTGATGCTGGCCACGCCGGTGTTGCCGGAGGCCACATTGATCGCGTTGGTGTGCGCAGCGCCGCCGCTGAGCGTGGTGTTGGCGCTGCCGCTGCTGTCGCCGAGCGTGATGGCGCCGGTGCTGAAGGCGGCCGCCACGGTTCCCGACACCGTGCCGGCCTTGATCGCCGTTCCGCCGCTGTAGGTGTTCGCACCGGAAAGCGTCAGCTGCGAAGTGCCGCTGTTCTGCACCACGCCCGTGACGTTGGTGCCTATCACTTTGCTGATGGTGCTGCCGCCCGTGCCCGTGCCGCTGTTGGTCACCGTGCCGGTGTTGTTCAATGCTCCGGCACCCGACAGCGTGATGGCGCCGGCGCCCGTGGTGTTGAGTGCCAGGTTGCCGGTGCCCGTAACCGCACCGGTCAAAGTGAGGGTACTGGCCGCCGGCGCGAGCATCAGGTCATGGTTGTTGAGCGTGACGGCGCCGCTGAAGGTGCTGTTGGCGCTGGAGGTGATGCTGGCCACGCCGGTGTTGCCCGCCGCCACGTTGATCGCGTTGGCGTGCGTCACGGCGCCGCCGCCGTTGAGCGTGGCGTTGGCGCTGCCGCTGCTGTCGCCCAGCGTGATCACACCGGTTCCGAAGGCGGCCGCCACGAGGCCTGATACCGTGCCGGCCTTGATCGTCGTGCCGCCGCTGTAGGTGTTCGCACCGTTCAGGGTCAGCTGTGAAGTGGCGCTGTTCTGCACGACGCCCGTGACGTTGGTGCCAATCACCTTGTTGATGCTGGTGCCGCCCGTTCCCGTGCCGCTGTTGGTCACCGTGCCG
Organism: Polaromonas sp. P1_G1; assembly: GCF_056405595.1. NCBI lineage: Bacteria > Pseudomonadati > Pseudomonadota > Betaproteobacteria > Burkholderiales > Comamonadaceae > Polaromonas > Polaromonas sp. P1_G1. Next base: position 76,749 of record NZ_JBFUBU010000039.1, on the reverse strand, counting down.
GTAATGTTCAATGTTCCGGCGCCCGACAGGTTGACGGTTCCGCCCCCCCCGGTGCTCAGGTTGCCGGTGCCCGTAATCGCACCGGTCAAGGTGAGGGGGCTGGCCGCCGGCGCGAGCACCAGGTCATGGTTGTTGAGGGTGATGGCGCCGTTGAAGATGCTGTTGGCACTGGAGGTGATGCTGGCTATGCCGGTATTGCCGGCCGCCACGTTGATCGCGTTGGTGTGCGTCACGGCGCCGCCGCCGTTGAGCGTCGCGTTGGCGCTGCCGCTGCTGTCGCCCAGCGTGATTGCGCCCGTGCCGAAAGCGGCAGCCACGGTGCCCGATACCGTGCCGGCTTTGATGGTCGTGCCGCTGCTGTAGGTGTTGATGCCCGACAACGTCAGCTGCGAGCTGGCGCTGTTCTGCACCACGCCGGTCACGTTGGTGCCTATGACGTTGCCGATCAGCGTTACGCCGGTGCCGGTTCCTTCGTTGGTGATCGTGCCGGTGTTGTTGGCCGTTGTGCCCGACAGCGTAATGCCGTTGGCAATCGCGCTGTTGTTGTTGAGCACCAGGTTGCCGGTGCCGTTCACGCCCCCGGAGACCGTGAGCAGCCTGGTACCGCTGGCGTTGCTGTTCGTCAGGGTCGTGCCGCCGCTGTTGACGGTGAGCGCGCCGCTGACCGTCAGCGCCGAGGTGGCGCTGTTTTCTGTGATGCCAGTGACGTTGGCGCCCACCGCGGCACTTATCAGGGTACTACCCGTGCCTGTCCCGCTGTTGGTGATGGTCCCGGTGTTGTTGGCCGTCGTACCCGACAGCGTGATGCCGCTGGCAATCGCGCTGTTGTTCTTGAGCGCCAGGTTGCCGGTGCCGCTCACGCCCCCGGAAACCACGAGCACCGAAGTACCACTGGCATTGCTGTTGGTCAGCGTCGTGCCCGCGCCATTGACGGCAAGTGCACCACTGACCGTCAGCGCCGAGGTGGCGCTGTTTTCGGTAATGGCCGTGACGTTGGCCCCCACTGCCGCGCTGATCGTCGTTGCGCCGGCACCTGTTCCGGTGTTGCTGATGGTGCCGCTGTTGTTCACCCCACTGGCGCCCGACAGCGTGATCGTCCCGACCCCGGTTGTGTTGAGTGCCAGGTTGCCCGTACCCGTGAGGCCGCCGCTCAGGGTGAGGTTGCTGGCAGCCGGGGCCAGCCGCAGGTCATGGCTGTTGAGTGCGACGGCGCCGCTGAAGATGCTCGCCGCGCTGGAAGTGATGCTGGCCGTGCCGGTGTTGCCCGCCGCCACGTTGATCGCATTGGTATGCGTGCCGGCAAAGCCGCCGTTGAGCGTGGTGTTGGCGCTGCCGCTGCTGTCGCCCAGCGTGATCGCGCCCGTGCCGAAGGCGGCCGCCGCGGTGCCCGATACCGTGCCGGCCTTGATCACCGTGCCGCTGGTGTAGGTGTTCGCGCCCGACAGGGTCAGCTGCGAGGTGGCGCTGTTTTGCACCACGCCGGTGACGTTGGTGCCTACCACCTTGCTGATGGTGCTGCCGCCCGCGCCCGTTCCGCTGTTGGTCACGGTACCGATGTTGTTCAGCGCCCCGGCGCCCGACAGCGTGATGGTTCCGGCTCCCGTCGTGTTGAGTGCCAGGTTGCCGGTGCCTGTGACCGCACCGGCCAAGATGAGGTTGCTGGCGGCCGGCGCGAGCCTCAGGTCATGGTTGTTGAGCGTGACGGCGCCGTTGAAGGTGCTGTTGCCGCTGCTGGCGCTGGAGGTGATGCTGGCCACGCCGGTATTGCCGGCCGCCACGTTGATGGCGTTGGAGTACGCAACGGCAGCGCTGACGTTAAGCGTGGCGTCGGCGCTGCCGGTGCTGTCGCCCAGCGTGATCGCGCCGGTGCCGAACGAGGCCCCCGTGATGGAGGTGACCGTGCCCGCCTTGATGCTTGTACCGCTGCTGTAGGTGTTTGAGCCCGCGAGCGTGAGCTGCGAGGTGGCGCTGTTCTGCACGACGCCGGTCACGTTGGTGCCGATCGCCCTGCTGATGCTCGTTGCGCCTGCACCCGTGCCGGCATTGGTGACCGTGCCGGTGTTGTTCAAGGCTCCGACTGACAGCGTAATGCCGTTGGCGATCGCGCTGTTGTTGTTGAGCACCAGGTTGCCGGTGCCGCTCACCGCGCCCGTGACCGTGAGCAGCGCGCTACCGCTGGCATTGTTGTTCGTGAATGTCGTGCCCGCGGCGTTGACAGTGACCGCGCCGTTGACGAGCAAGGCCGAAGTGGCGCTGTTTTCGGTGATGGCCGTGACGTTGGCGCCCACCGCCGCACTGATAAGGACAGTGCCTGTACCTGTGCCGCTATTGGTAATCGTGCCGCTGTTGTTGACGGCGGCGCTCGACAATATGATGGCGCCACCAGTGCTGTTGTTGTTAAGCACCAGGTCGCCTGCACCACTTACGCCGCCCGAAACCGTGAGCGCCGGGCCGCCTGTATTGCTGTTGGTCAGGGTCGTGCCGCCGCTATTGACAGTGAGTGCGCCGCTGACGGTGAGTGCCGAAGTGGCGCTGGCCTCTGTAATGGCTGTGACATTGGTACCCACGGCTGCGCTGATGGCCGCCGCACCGCTGCCGGTGCCGGTGTTGCTGATCGTGCCGATGTTGTTCACCCCACTGGCACCCGACAGCGTGATCGTTCCGCTTCCCGTGGTATTGAGTGCCAGGTTGCCGGTACCCGTGACACCTCCGCTCAAGGTGAGGGTATTACCGCCGGCCGGGGCCAGCCTGAGGTCGTGGCTGCTGAGTGTGACGGCGCCGCTGAAGGTGCTGTTGGCACTGGAAGTGATGCTGGCCGTGCCGGTGTTACCCGCCGCCACGTTGATCGCATTGGTATGCGTGCCGGCAAAGCCGCCATTGAGCGTGGTGTTGGCGCTGCCGCTGCTGTCGCCCAGCGTGATCGCGCCCGTGCCGAAGGCGGCCGCCACGGTGCCGGACACCGTTCCCGCCTTGACCGTCGTACCGCTGCTGTAGGTGTTCGCACCCGATAGGGTCAATTGCGAGGTGGCGCTGTTCTGCACGATGCCTGTGACATTGGTGCCGATGACCCTGTTGATGATGCCGCCGCCCGCACCCGTGCCGCTGTTGGTCACAGTGCCGGTGTTGTTCAATGTTCCCGCGCCTGCCAGCCCGATGGCTCCGGCTCCCGTGGTGTTGAGTGCCAGGTTGCCCGTGCCCGTGACCGAACCGAGCAAGGTGAGGTTGCTGGCCGCCGACGCGAGCCGCAAGTCGTGGCTGTTGAGTGTGACCACGCCGCTAAAGGTACTGGTGGCGCTGGAGGTGATGCTGGCCACACCGGTGTTGCCGGCCGCCACGCTGATCGCGTTGGCGTGCGTGCCGGCAAAGCCGCCGTTGAGTGTTGTATTGGCGCTGCCGCTGCTGTCGCCCAGCGTGATCGCGCCGGTGCCGAAGGCGGTGGCGCTGGTCGTGCCCGACAGGGTTCCCGCCTTGACCGTCGTGCCGCCGCTGTAGGTGTTCGCGCCCGACAGGGTCAAGGTGCCGGCACCGTTTTTCACGACCGCTGTTGTCCCCTGGACAAGCCCCGACTGTGTGGCGTTGCCGGCGGCGTTGTAATTCAGCGTGCCCCCATTGAGGCTGAAATTTGCTGGCGAAGTGATCGCGCCGGCCGCGTTGAGCGTGACGCCAAGGGCGCCAACGGTGGAGGTGACATTCGCACCCACGCCGAAGGTGATGTTGTTGGAGGCATTGAGGGTCAAGGTCGCTGCACCGCCGGCCGTCTTGGCGATGGCATTGTTGACGCTGATGTCACCGGCCTGGCCGTTGGTGCCGGCGCTTGCGGTCGTGACGTTGACGGAGGTCCCGCCGTTCAAGGCCGTCTGGATGCTCGCCGTGGTCACGATGGCGGCGTCGTTGGTGCTGGTGAAATTGGGCGTTGCCGAGACGTTGGTGTTGGGCCCCGTGGTTTGAATCGTGATGTTGTTCGGGTCCAGCAGCCATTGCCCCGCCGCCCCGTTCGGCGCCGAGGCGTCGACGCTACCCAGCGCCTGCAGAACCGCCTTGCCGCTGGTTTCAACAAAGCCGCCGTCGCCGCCTTGCGCCCCGCCCTTGGCCGTGATGCTGCCGTGGAACTGTGTGACGTCATCCGCCCAGACGATGACCTTGCCGCCGTTGCCGCTGCCGAGGGCATCGGCCTTGATGCTGGCATCGGCGCCTATGTAGCTGCGGTTGGCGTTCTGCACGGCCGCATTGAGGCCCTGGTAATCGCCGCCGACCAGCGCCGTGCCTCCGCCTGCATCACCGGAAACGTCGATCAACGCGCCGCCCGTCAGCGCGACCTTGTCGCCCAGCACCTTGACCGTGCCGCCCGTCTGCCCCGCCGCGGTGCCGGCCGCGCTCAACTCGCCGCTGACGTTCACGATGCCCGTGGCACCGCCGCTCAGCACGATGGTGCCGTTGCGCTCCACCGCCGAGTTGGCGCGGATGATGCCCGACTGGTTGATGACGGTCGCCATCGCGTCGCCCATGGCGCTGGCCAGCACGGCGACCTGGCCGCCCGAAGCCGTGATGCTGCCGCTGTTGTCGATCGCTGCCTGCGCGGCCGCGGCGTCCACCGAGAAACTCACCAGGCCCACACCCGAGGTGTCGACCGACACACGCGAGCCCGCGAGCAGGCCGACCGAGCCGGCTTCGGCGCTGATGGCGCCGGTGTTGCTGACCTGCGGCGCGGCCAGCAGCACGTAACCGCCGCGCGCGGCGGTGATGCTGCCGTGGTTGCTGACGGCGCCCGTGCCTGTGCCGCTGAAGTTGTAGCGGCCGGCCATGAAGTCGCCGTTGCTGATGTCCAGGCTGGACGCGACCAGGCCGCCGACGTTGACTTGCGCGCCGGGCGCGAACATCACGCCCGAGGGATTGACCAGGAAGACCTGGCCGTTGGCGCTCAGCGAGCCGAAGATGGACGAGGCACCGTTGCCGATGACGCGGTTCAGCGCGACGGAGGCGGCGCCGGGCTGCACGAACTGCATGGACTGGCCGGCGCCGATGTTGAAGCTTTGCCAGTTGAGCACGGCCTTGTCGCTGGCCTGGTTGACCACCATGGCATTGGCCGAGGGTGTGCTGACGCTGGCCTGGCCGGCCACCACCTGCGCGCCTTCGGGCAGGGCGGTGGCCCAGGGCGAAACCGCCGCCAGCAGCGTCGCGAGCAATTGCGAAAGGCGGCGGCCGGTGCGGATGCGGTAGGTGGCCGAGAGCTTGCGCGAGAGGCGGACCACCACCGTGCGCACGGACCAGGGTCGGTAGGCGGCGTGGGGATTGGAGGTGGTGGTCATGGTGGGCATTCGGGGGTAACGGGTAACTAGAACCAGGTCTGGGCCGACAGCCAGGCGCGTGGCGCGCGGTCGGGGTCACCGGTGGAGGGCTGTGCCGGCGTGGTGCGCCAGGCCAGGTAGGTTTTGATAAGGAACTTGCCGGGCCGGCCCAGCGTGGCGCCCACGCCGAAGGAGCCCAGGCTCAAGGTGTTGCTATTGCCGGGCACGGTGGCGCCGTTCTGGTTGAAGCGCACGCGGCCGAAGTCGTAAAAGGCCAGCAAGGTCAGCGGCTCGCCCCAGGGCGCCTGCGGGAACTGGTAACGCGACTCCAGGTTCAGCAGGAAGCCGGTGTCGCCTACGCCTTCGCCCACCGGGTAGCCGCGCACGCCGTTGGGCCCGCCCAGCACCATTTTTTCGGCCGAGCTGAGGTTTTTCGATGCAAGCTGGGCCTGCGCCGCGAGGTGAAAACTGTAGGGCGCGTCAAAGAGCTGGGAGCGCTGGAATTCCAGGTTCAGCTTGCTGAAGCCGCCGGCGGTGCGCAGGCCGCCCAGGCCGTCGTCAAACGCCTGGTCGGCCGCGGAGAGCGCCAGGCGGCCGAAGGTGAGGTTGACGGCGTAGCTGTTCAGGCCGCTGCCGCCCGCCACGTCGTCGATGAAGTTGCCGGCCAGCCCCAGCCTGAGCGCGCTGATGTCGCGTGCGCTGGCGAGCGCCGGTGTGCGGGTCTCATCGACCAGCTTCTTCTGCTCGGCGCTGACGAAGCCGTAGAGGTTGGTGCCGCGCCCGCGCAGCAAGGGCTGGGAAACGCTGATGCCGGCGATGTCCGCCCGGCCGCTGGCGCCCAGTGCCTGGAACTGCTTGCCCAGCGCGTAATCCAGCCGCGCCAGGCTCAGGCCCAGCCGCGTGCCCTGTGCGCCCACCGGCACGGTGTAGCCGATGCGGTACAGGGCCGAGCCGGCCTGGTCGCTGTGCTGCGCGCTCAGGGCGAGCACGTCGCCGCGGCCCAGCAGGTTGTTGAGATTGGCATTGAGCGCCGCGCGTACGGCGCCGGCGGCGCGCGCGCCATGGTTGTCGACGCTCACGGACCCGTCAAAGCGCGGGCCCTTGGCCTGCACGGTGACCAGCACGTCGGCCTGGCCCGGGTTCGCGCCGGGCTGGACGGTCGCGGCGGCGTCGTAGCCGGCCAGGTCGCGCAACAGCAGCACGGGTTTGTCGAGCGCGTAGTCGGTGACGGCGTCGCCCGGCTTCAACTGGCCGGCCACGAGGGCTTCGGCAAAGGACTGTGAAATGCCCGTGCCGTCGACCCGCACCGTGACGCGGCCTACCCGCGCTTCCAGCACGGCGATGGTGACGGTGCCGCCCTCGGCGGGAAAGGCTTGCTCGGGCAGGTAGGCCTGTGTGAGCAAGTAGCCTTTTTGCCGGTAGTAGGCACTGATGGTGTTGGCCGCGTCGGTCAGGCCGGCGAGGTTGGTGGGTTGCTGCAGGCGGGACGCGAGCAGCGCTGCCAGCAGTTCGCCGGAAAACACCGTGTTGCCGGTAAAGCTGAAGGCGGCCGGTGTGATGCGGGCGGTGCCGGCAGCGGGTGCTGCCGGCTGGGGTTGGCGCAGTTCCACCGGCGGGCCGCCGCGGGGCGGCAGCAAGGGCAGCGGGCCTGGCGACTCCAGCAAGGTGCCGGCATCCGGCCGCACCTGGGCGAACGCAGGCGCGCTCCCGGCGGCGAAGGCAGCCAGTAAAGCCCAGGCCAGAGGCCGGAGCACCAGAACAGGGGGACGGAACAAGGACAGACCTTTCAAGCCAGAATGCAACAAAGTGTTGCAATCCAGTTGTAGCCTTTTGCATTCATTCTGTCCAACGCTTTCCCTGTTTTGAACGCAGGTTTAGCTCGTATCTGTTTGTTTTTTCACACTTTTTTGACGACCGGAGTGCAGGCGGGGGTGAGCGGCGCCAAGATGTTGCAAAGTGTAAGTAACTGGCCTTGTGCGCAATTAACGAGCAACGCAGCGGCCGGGCCTATGGATTGTTTAGGCCAAATCAATTGGCGCAAAAATTAGCCAATCACTATGATTTTGAAAGAATCAATCGCTTTTAGCTATTTTCCAAGGAGAAGCTGATGACTGAACTTGTACGCACCAACCTGCCGACCCTGAAGAAAACCGCCAGCTATTACGTGGTGCACGTGACGGTGGCGGCGCTGGTGGCCTATGCGGTGACCGGCAACTTCCTGCTGGCGATCACGCTGAGCCTGCTCGAGCCGACGGTGCAGGCTTTTGCCTTTTTCTTCCACGAAAAAGCCTGGCAGCGCTGGGGCGGCCAGCGCGCGGCCACGCCTGCGAAGGCGCAGGCGGGCTTGTCCACGGCCCACGCCTAGCGCCTAAGAGCTGAGCCGCTCACAAAGCCCAGCGAAGCGGTCCTGGCTAGGCGCGTCGCCGCAGACAGCTCCGGTGCGGCAAGGCGGCGCAACAACGCCAGGAGGGGTTTGTGGGCAGCTCAGGAGCCCCAGACTTCGCGGGCGGTCTCGACTACGAGGCGCAGCTTGTTGCGCTGCGCTTCGACGGCGATGTTGTTGCCGTGCACGGTGCTGCTGAAGCCGCACTGCGGTGACAGCGCGAGTTGCTCGAGCGGCGCGTATTTCGCGGCGTCTTCGATGCGGCGCTTCAGGTCGTCCTTGCTTTCCATCTCGCCGAACTTGGTGGTGACCAGGCCCAGCACCACGGTCTTGCCCTTGGGCAGGTAGCGCAGCGGCCGGAAGTCGCCACTGCGGCTGTCGTCGTATTCGAGGAAGTAGGCGTCCAGGTCCATTTCCTTGAGCAGCGCCTCGGCCACCGGCTCGTAATTGCCGGCCGCGGCGTGCGTGCTCTTGAAGTTGCCGCGGCACAGGTGCATGGCCAGGGTCATGCCGGCGGGCTTTTGCGCCACCACCTTGTTGATGAATTTGGCGTAGCGATGCGGCAGCTCATTGGGGTCGTCGCCGCGCTGACGCGCCGCTTCGCGCATTTTTTCGTCACAGAGGTAGGCCAGGTTGGTGTCGTCCATCTGCACATAGGTGCAACCGGCTGCGGCCAGGCTGCGCAACTCGTCGCCGTAAGCCTTGGCCACGTCGTCGTAAAAGGCCGGGTCGAGCTCGGGATAGGCCTCCTTGCTGATGCCGGCGCGGCCGCCGCGAAAGTGCAGCATGGTGGGCGAGGGGATGGTGACCTTGGGCGTATTGCCGGCGCTGACCTGGCTCTTGAGGTACTGGAAGTCGGCGAGCTGGATGTCCTTGACGTGGCGCACCTTGTCGATCACACGCATCACGGGCGGCGCCAGTTCCATGCTGCCGTCGGGCCGCTGGATGGTGACCGGGATGTCGGTCTTCACGCCGCCGATCTGTTCGAGGAAATCGATGTGGAAATAAGTGCGGCGGAATTCGCCGTCGGTGATGCTTTTAAGGCCCACGTCTTCCTGGAACTTCACGATCTCGGTGATGGCCTGGTCTTCGACCTTGCGCAGTTGTTCAGGCGTGATCTGGCCCTTGGCTTTTTGCTCGCGGGCCTCGAGCAGGTACTGGGGACGCAGAAAGCTGCCGACGTGGTCGTAGCGGGCGGGTAGTTTGGCGCTCATGGGAAAGTCTCCATAGTTTGCAGATACAGGGCCTCATGGTATTCCAGCCAGAACCACCCTCATTGAATACAGAAACTCCGTATTTACCCTGAATTTCCCTCATTTTCTTGGCTTTTTTACGATTTATGTATACATTGCGTATCCATGGAAGCCAAAAAACCCAATTTTCCGCTTAACGCCTGGTATGCCGCCGCCTATGACGTCGAGGTCGGCCGCAAACTGCTGGCGCGCACGGTGTGCAAGCAGAAGCTGGTGATGTTCCGCCGCACAGACGGCCAGGTCGCCGTGCTGGAGGACGCCTGCTGGCACCGGCTGCTGCCGCTGTCCATGGGCACGCTGGACGGCGACGAAGTGACCTGCGGCTACCACGGCCTGGTCTACAACGCGCAGGGCCGCTGCACCCATATGCCCAGCCAGGAAACGCTGAACCCCTCGGCCTGCGTGCGCGCCTTCCCGGTGGTCGAAAAGCACCGCTTCATCTGGGTCTGGCCCGGCGACCCGGCCAAGGCGGACCCGGCGCTGGTGCCCGACATGCACTGGAACGACGATGCGGCCTGGGCCGGCGACGGCAAGCTGATCACCGTGAAGTGCGACTACCGCCTCGTGGTGGACAACCTGATGGACCTGACCCACGAGACCTTTGTGCACGGTTCCAGCATAGGCCAGCGCGCCGTGGCCGAGGCACCCTTTGTGGCCACGCATGGCGACCGCACGGCCACCGTGACGCGCTGGATGGAAAACATCGATGCACCGCCTTTCTGGGCCGGGCAGATCGAACACGCGCGCGGCTACACCGGCAAGGTGGACCGCTGGCAGATCATCAGGTTCGAAGCGCCCTGCACCGTGAACATCGACGTCGGCGTGGCCGAGGCCGGATCGGGCGCGCCGCCCAAAGACGGCGCACCGGGCGACCGCAGCAAGGGCGTCAACGGTTTTGTGCTGAACACAGTGACACCCGAAACCGACGGCAGCTGCCACTACTTCTGGGCCTTTGCGCGCAACTATTGCCTGGGTGAGCAGCGCCTGACGCATCAACTGCGCGAGGGCGTGGCCGGTATCTTCCGCGAGGACGAACTTGTGCTGGAAGCCCAGCAAATCGCCATCGATGAACATCCGGACCACCAGTTCTACAACCTCAACATCGACGCCGGGTCCATGTGGGCGCGGCGCCTGATAGACCGGCTGATCGCGCAGGAAACGCCGACTGCGACGGTGATCCCGATACGCCTCGCGGCCTGAACCCCATGACAAAAATTATCCCCATGGCCACGACAAACCCTTCAGCCGCGCCCAACAGCCTGGAGAGCGCGCAGGTGAGGGCGCAGCTGCAGCTGCGCGAGATGATCCTGGCGGGCGAGCTGCCCGGCGGCGCACGCATCGCTGAACTCTCCATCGTGGAAAAACTGGGCGTCTCGCGCACGCCGATACGCGCGGCGCTGATGCGGCTGGAACAGGAAGGCCTGCTCGAATCGCTGCCCAACGGCGGCTTCGCGGTGCGTACGTTCTCGGAGCGCGACGTGTCCGAGGCGATCGAGCTGCGCGGCACGATCGAGGGCCTGTCAGCGCGGCTGGCGGCCGAGCGCGGCGCGCCCACCGTGGTGCTCGGCGAAGCGCGCGAATGCCTGAACCGCATCGACGAAGTGCTGAGCCAGCCGGCCCTCAACGACGAGGCGTTCTCAAGCTACGTGGCGCTCAACGAGCGCTTTCACGCGCTGCTCAGCGAAATGGCGGGCAGCGAGGTGATCGCCAAAGAGCTGGACCGCGTGTCCAGCCTGCCCTTCGCCTCGGCCTCAGGATTCGTGGTGGTGCAGGCCAACTCGCCGCGCGCGCGCGACATGCTGATCGTGGCACAGGACCAGCACCGCCAGGTGCTGGACGCCATCGAGCAGCGCGAGGGCTCACGCGCCGAGGCCATCATGCGCGAGCATTCGCGCCTGGYCCAGCGCAACCTGCGCGCCGCCGTGGCCAGCCACAACCTGGACCAGATGCCGGGCGTGCGTTTAATACGGAAAAAATAATGAAAGCCAATACCAGCTGGACCGATGCGGTCATTGAATCTTTTGAGGACCTCACGCCCACGGTGCGCGAGTTCCGCATCCGGCCCGCGGGTGACGCGGTCGCTGTGCAGCGCCACGAACCCGGCAGCCACCTGCAGGTGCAGTTGCTGGTGGACGGCAAGCCGGAACTGCGCTCCTATTCGCTGGTCGGCGAACCCGACGGGCAAACCTGGCGCATCGCGGTGAAACGGCTGGACGACGGGCGCGGCGGTTCGCGCGCGATGTGGCGGCTGGCCGCCGGCGATCGCCTGCAGGTCAGCGGGCCGCGCAACCATTTCCCGCTGGACTTCAACGCGCCGGCCTACCTGCTGGTGGCCGGCGGCATAGGCATCACGCCGCTGCTGGGCATGGCCCAGGCGCTGGCCGGCCGCTGTGCGCAGTCGGGCCGGTCGCTGCGCATGCTGTATGGCGTGCGCAGTGAGTCTGAACTGGCTTACGGCGAAATGCTGCAGGCCTGCCTGGGCGGGCGGCTGCAGGCGGCCGTCGACGCGCGCATCGACTTCGCCGCCGAGATCGCGGCGCTGCCGCCGGGCGCGCAAATGTATGTCTGCGGGCCGGTGCCCATGCTGGACGCCGCGCGCCACGCCTGGGAGGCCTCGGGCCTGCCGGCGACCGACCTGCGTTACGAGACCTTCGGCAACAGCGGGCGCTTTTCGCCGCAGGCCTTCAGGGTGCTAATTCCGCGCCACGCGCTGGACATCACCGTGCCGCCCGGCTGCAGCCTGCTGGACGCGCTGGAGCAGGCGGGCGTGGAAGCGGTGTCCGATTGCAAGCGCGGTGAATGCGGCTTGTGCACGCTGGACGTGCTGGCGCTGGACGGCGAGATCGACCACCGCGACGTCTTTCTGAGCGAGCACGAGAAGCAGCAGAACACGCGGCTGTGCGCCTGTGTCTCGCGAGTTGTCGGTTCGGTGACGCTGGACTCGTCCTACCGGCCCGACCATTGAGCACCCCCCGCACCGCGGGTGCATAGACCCCAAAAGTTCGCATACAGAACATTGGTGCTTATCACGAACGCTCAGTAAACTAGCGCCAACACCCCGCCTCATAAATTCAAAATCGACCACTGGAGACAACCCATGAAAAGACGCCTCTTTACCGCCGCAGCCCTTGCCGTCGCCACGTTGGCCTCAGCCGCCTCCGCACTGGCCCAGGACAACACCTTCAAGATAGGCCTGATCCTGCCGATGACGGGCCAGCAGGCCACCACCGGTCGGCAGATCGAGGCGGCCGCGCGGCTTTACATGGCGCAGAACGGCGACACCGTGGCGGGCAAGAAGATCCAGCTGATCGTGAAGGACGACACCTCGCTGCCGGACACCACGCGCCGCCTGGCGCAGGAGCTGGTGGTCAACGACAAGGTCAACGTGCTGGCGGGCTTCGGCATCACGCCCTCGGCCCTGGCCACCGCGCCCATCGCGACGCAGTCCAAGACACCCATGGTGGTGATGGCGGCGGCGACCTCCAGCATCACGCAGTCCTCGCCCTACATCGTGCGCACCAGCTTCACCTTGCCGCAGGTCTCGGTCGCGCTGGCCGACTGGGCGCCCAAGAACGGGATCAAGACGGTGGTCACGCTGGTGTCCGACTACGGCCCCGGCATCGACGCCGAAAAATTCTTCAAGGACCGCCTGACCTTCAACGGCGGCCAGGTGACCGACGCGCTGCGTGTGCCGCTGCGCAACCCCGACTTCGCGCCATTCCTGCAGAAGGTGCGGGACAACAAGCCCGACGCGCTGTTCGTCTTTGTGCCTTCCGGCGCGGGCGCCGCGGTGATGAAGCAGTTCCTCGAGCGCGGCCTGGACAAGGCCGGCATACGGCTGATCGCCACCGGCGACGTGACGGACGACGACCAGCTCAACGACATGGGCGACGGCGCACTGGGCGTGGTGACCTCGCACCACTACTCGGCGGCGCACCCCTCGGCCATGAACAAGAAGTTCGTGGAAGCTTTTTCCAAGGCCAACAAGGGCCTGCGACCCAACTTCATGGCCGTGGGCGGCTATGACGGCATGCGGGTGATTTACGAAGCGCTCAAAACCAGCAAGGGCCAGGGCGGCGGCGACGCGCTGCTCGCGGCCATGAAGGGCCAGCTGTTTGAAAGCCCGCGCGGCAAGATCTTCATCGACGCGCAGACGCGTGACATCGTGCAGGACGTCTACCTGCGCAAGGTCGAGAAGAAGGACGGCCAGCTYTACAACRTSGAATTTGAYGTGATCAAGGACGTCAAAGACCCCGGAAAAGCCAAGTAAGCGGCACGCTCCTTCGCGAGGGGAAGCCAGGATGCAAGCGCCGTCCAGCCCCCACCCCAACCCTCCCCCAGCGGGGGAGGGAGCAAACACCCAAACCAATCCATGCTGACCCTTCTTTTTGACGGTATCGCTTACGGCATGCTGCTGTTCATCCTGGCGGTGGGCCTGGCGGTGACCATGGGCTTGATGAATTTCATCAACCTCGCGCACGGCGCCTTCGCGATGGCCGGCGGCTACATCACCGTGCTGCTGATGCAGCATTTCGGCGTGCCCTTTTTGCTGTGCCTGCCGCTGGCCTTCATCGGCTCGGCGCTGCTGGGCGCGGTGCTGGAGCGCACGCTGTACCGGCCGCTCTACAACAAGCCGCACCTGGACCAGGTGCTGTTTTCCATCGGCCTGGTGTTCATGGCGGTGGCCAGTGTGGATTATTTCGTGGGCTCGACGCAGCAGATCGTGCAGCTGCCCGCGTGGCTCAAAGGCCGCACCGAAATCGGCAGCGGCGCCTGGATGCTGGGCATGGGCCACTACCGGCTGTTCATCATCGCGGTGTGCGCTGGACTGACGGTAGGCCTGCAGTACCTGCTGGCGCGCACGCGCTTCGGCAGCCGGCTGCGCGCGTCGGTGGACGACCAGCGCGTGGCGGCCGGCCTGGGCATCAACGTCAACCTGGTGTTCCTCTCGACCTTCGCCGTGGGCTCGGGCCTGGCCGGCCTGGGCGGCGCGCTGGGCGCCGAGGTGCTGGGCCTGGACCCGAGCTTTCCGCTCAAGTTCATGATTTATTTCCTGATCGTGGTGGCCGTGGGCGGCACCACGTCGATCACCGGGCCTCTGCTGGCCGCCCTGCTGCTGGGCATCGCCGACGTGGCGGGCAAGTACTACATCCCCAAGCTGGGCGCCTTCATCGTCTACAGCCTGATGATCGTGATCCTGATCTGGCGGCCGCAGGGCCTCTTTGTGCGCAAGGGAGGCAAATAGATGAACACCCAGACATCGCTGCTCAAAAGCAGCCGCTGGAGGCCCTGGGAGCCGGTGCTCTGGCTCCTCGCCTTCGCCGCGCCGGTGCTGATGCCCAGCCATGCGTCCCTCATCAACGAGATCGCCATCGTCGCGCTGTTCGCGGTGTCGCTGGACCTGGTGCTGGGCTACACCGGCATTGTCTCGCTGGGCCATGCGGCTTTCTTTGGCATAGGCGGCTACGCGGCGGCGCTGTTCGCCAAGCTGGTCATGCCCGACCCGCTGGTGGGCCTGGCCGTGGGCATCACCACCGCGACACTGCTGGGCGCCCTGTGCTCGCTCACCATCCAGCGCGGCAGCGACCTGACGCGGCTGATGGTGACGCTGGGTGTGGCGCTGATCCTGCTGGAGCTGGCCAACAAACTCGACTGGCTGACCGGCGGCGCCGACGGCCTGCAGGGCGTGGTCATGGGGCCGCTGCTGGGCAGCTTCGAGTTCGACCTCGCGGGCCGCACCGCCGCCTGGTATTCACTGGCGGTGCTGCTGGTGCTGTTCGTGCTGATGCGCCGCCTGGTGCATTCGCCGCTGGGTGCGACGCTCAAAGCAATACGCGACAACCGCCTGCGCGCCATGGCCATCGGCATTCCGGTGGCGTCACGGCTGGCGGTTGTCTATACGGTGGCGGCCGGTGTGGCCGGCGCGGCTGGCGCGCTGCTGACGCAGACCACCGGTTTCGCCTCGCTGGATTTGTTCGAGTTCCACCGCTCGGCCGACGTGCTGCTGATCCTGGTGGTGGGCGGCGTGGGCTGGCTCTACGGCGGCGTGGCCGGGGCAATTGTGTTCAAGCTGATGCAGGATGCGCTCTCGTCCATCACGCCGCAGTACTGGACCTTCTGGATAGGCCTCTTCCTGGTGGTGCTGGTGCTGGTGGGCCGCGAACGGCTGGTCCGGCCCTGGACCTGGCTGCCGCAGCGCCGGCACGGAGGTCGGCCATGAGCGCGGCGCCGCAGGGCGACGCGGTGCTGTCCGCGCAAGGCCTGGTGATGCGCTTCGGCGGCATCACCGCCACCAACAACGTGAGCCTGAACCTGCGGCGCGGCGCGCGCCATGCCTTGATCGGGCCTAACGGCGCGGGCAAGACCACGCTGGTCAACCTGCTGACGGGCGTGCTGCAGCCGACCGAGGGCCGCATCTTGCTTGAAGGCGAAGACATCACGCGGCTGGCGCCGCACCAGCGCGTCAAGCGCGGCATGGTGCGCACCTTCCAGATCAACCAGCTCTTCGACTCGCTCACGCCGCTGCAGACGCTGGCGCTGACCGTGTCGCAGCAAACAGGCCTGGGCGCGAAATGGTGGCAGCCGCTGGGCCGCAACCGGGCCGTGGCCGAACGCTGCGAACAATTGCTGGAGCAGTTCCACCTCACCGAGGTGATGGACCAGCCGACCCGCGTGCTGGCCTACGGCAAGCGCCGCCTGCTCGAGATCGCCGTGGCGCTGGCCTGCGAGCCGCGCGTGCTGCTGCTGGACGAACCCGTGGCGGGCGTGCCGGCCGGCGAGCGCGAGGAGTTGCTGCAAACCGTGGCCGCGCTGCCCGCCGATGTGTCGGTGCTGCTGATCGAGCACGACATGGACCTGGTGTTCAGCTTCGCCACCACCATGACGGTGCTGGTCAACGGCACGCTGCTGACGGAGGGCACGCCCGAACAGATCGCAGCCGACCCGCAGGTCAAGGCGGTGTACCTGGGCCATGGCGAGGAACTTGGGGAGAAACATGGCGATGAGGTGGCCCATGGCTGAGCTGCTCAAAGTCGACAAACTGCGCGCCGGCTACGGCGAGGCCGTGGTGTTGCACGAGGTGTCGTTCACGCTGGGTGAAGGCCAGACGCTCGCGCTGCTGGGCCGCAACGGCACCGGCAAGACCACGCTGATCAACACGCTGGCGGGTGCGACGCGGCAGCACGGGGGCGCCATTTCGTTCGGCGCGGGCGCGGCCATGGTCGCGCTGCACCGGCTGCCCTCACACGAGCGCGCGGCAGCCGGCATAGGCTGGGTGCCGCAGGAGCGCAACATCTTCAAGTCGCTGACGGTGCACGAGAACCTCACGGCGGTGGCGCGCCCGGGCAAATGGAACCCGGACGGCGTGTATGCCATGTTCCCGCGCCTGGCCGAGCGCAAGGGCAACCTGGGCACGCAGTTGTCGGGCGGCGAGCAGCAGATGCTGGCCGTGGGCCGGGCGCTGGTGCTGAACCCGAAGCTGCTGCTGCTTGACGAGCCGCTGGAAGGCCTGGCGCCCATCATCGTGGAGGAGCTGCTGCGCGCCATACGCCGCATCACGCGCGAAGAGGGCCTGAGCGCAATCATCGTGGAGCAGCATCCGCAGGCCATCCTGGCGATTTCCGACAGCGCCGTGGTGCTGGACCGCGGCACGGTGGTGCACACGGGAACGGCCCAGGCACTGCGCGAGCAACCCGAGCGCCTGGACCATTTGCTGGGCGTGGCGCGCTGAGCGGCCGGGTCGCCGGCCCCGCCACCCCGTTCTGCATTTCGCGCTTAAAGCACGCAAAAAACGGCTACGCGCCGCTATCGTGGATGAGCTTTGCGGCAAAGCGGCGTTTCATGCCGAAAAGTCAAAAGCGATCCACCTTTTTGCGTAGATTCACTTACTAGGGTTTTCCCCTCCAACGGCCTACAATCGCAGACCTTACAAGAAATTGACGGTCAACCGACCGTTCCCGCTGGAGACCTTGCTGATGCCGACACCACCCGCCGCGACGCCCACTGACCGCGAAGAAAAACGCGCCGAACTGCGCCGCGCCGCACTTGAATACCACGAGTTTCCGACCCCCGGCAAGGTGGCCATCGCAGCGACCAAGCAGCTGACCAACCAGCGCGACCTGGCCCTGGCCTATTCCCCCGGCGTCGCAGCGCCCTGCGAAGAGATCGTCAAGGACCCGAACAACGCCTTCAAATACACCAGCCGCGGCAACCTTGTGGCCGTGATCACCAACGGCACCGCCGTGCTGGGCCTGGGCGACATCGGCCCGCTGGCTTCCAAGCCGGTCATGGAAGGCAAGGGCGTGCTGTTCAAGAAGTTCGCCGGCGTCGACGTGTTCGACATCGAGATCGACGAAAAAGACCCGGCCAAACTGGTCGACATCATTGCCTCGCTGGAGCCGACCTTCGGCGCCATCAACCTCGAAGACATCAAGGCGCCCGATTGCTTCTACGTCGAGCGCGAGCTGCGCAAGCGCATGAAGATCCCGGTGTTCCACGACGACCAGCACGGCACGGCCATCACCGTGGGTGCGGCGGTGCTGAACGCGCTCAAGGTGGTCGGCAAAGGCCCCGGCCAGGTCAAGCTGGTGACCTCGGGTGCAGGCGCTGCGGCCCTGGCCTGCCTGAACCTGCTGCTCAAGCTGGGCATACAGCGCGAAAACGTGTTCGTGACCGACCTGGCCGGCGTGGTCTATGAAGGCCGCACCGAGCTGATGGACGAGGACAAGATCCAGTTCGCGCAGAAGACCGACGCGCGCACCCTCAGCGACGTGATCGCGGGCGCGGACATCTTCCTGGGCCTGTCAGCCGGCGGCGTGCTCAAGAAGGACATGGTCGCCAAGATGGCGGCCAAGCCCATCATCCTGGCGCTGGCCAACCCGAATCCCGAGATCACACCCGAGGACGTCAAGTCCGTGCGCGACGACGCCATCATGGCGACCGGCCGCACCGACTATCCCAACCAGGTCAACAACGTCCTGTGCTTTCCCTATATCTTCCGCGGTGCGCTGGACGCCGGCGCCTCCACCATCACCATCGAGATGGAAATCGCGGCCGTGCATGCGATCGCCGAACTGGCGCAGGCCGAGCAGAGTGAAGTCGTGGCGGCCGCCTATGTGGGCGAGAAGCTCGCCTTCGGTCCCGAGTACCTGATTCCCAAGCCTTTTGATCCGCGCCTCATGATGAAGATCGCGCCCGCAGTGGCGCAGGCGGCGGCCGACAGCGGCGTGGCCCTGCGGCCCATCCAGGACATGAACGCCTACCGCGACAAGCTGCAGAGCTTTGTCTACGCCTCGGGCACGGTCATGAAACCGATTTTCGCGGCCGCCAAGGCCGCCAGCCGCAAGCGCGTGGCCTATGCCGAAGGCGAGGAAGAACGCGTGCTGCGCGCCTGCCAGATCGTGGTGGACGAGGGCCTGGCACGGCCGACGCTGATAGGCCGCCCGGCCATCATTGCCCAGCGCATCGAGAAATTCGGCCTGCGCCTGAAGGAAGAACTCGACTACGACGTGGTCAACGTCGAGCAGGACCACCGCTACCGCGACTTCTGGCAGACCTACCACCGCATGATGGAGCGCCGCGGCGTCACCGTGCAGATCGCCAAGATCGAGATGCGCCGCCGCCTCACGCTAATCGCCGGCATGCTGCTGCACAAGGGCGACGTCGACGGCCTGATCTGCGGCACCTGGGGCACGACCGCCCACCACCTGGACTACCTGGACCAGGTCATCGGCAAGCGCGAAGGCGTCAACACCTACGCCTGCATGAACGGCCTGCTGCTGCCGAACCGCCAGGTGTTCCTGCTCGACACACATGTCAACTGCGACCCGACGGCCGAGCAGCTCGCCGAGATCACCACCATGGCGGCCGAGGAAATGATGCGCTTCGGCATCAAGCCCAAGGCGGCGCTGCTGTCGCATTCGAACTTCGGCTCGTCCAACCTGCCCAGCGCGCTGAAGATGCGCCGCACGCTGGAACTGCTGCGCGAAAAGGCGCCCTGGCTGGAAGTCGACGGCGAAATGCACGGCGACATGGCGCTGGACGCCGACGCGCGTGCACTGATCATGCCCAACAGCACGCTGGCGGGCGAGGCCAACCTGCTGGTGCTGCCCAATATTGATGCGGCCAATATTTCGTACAACCTGCTCAAGACGGCGGCTGGCGGCAACATCGCCATCGGCCCCGTGCTGCTGGGCGCGAACAAACCCATGCACATCCTGACCGCCACCGCCACGGTGCGCCGCATCGTCAACATGACAGCCCTGACGGTCGCGGACGCGAACGCCGCCCGGTAAGCAAAATTTAGATAGCCAGTACTAACTTATTTAGGCAATAAACCCAGTCTTTACTGCCTAAATTTTCAGCAGCCACTTGCGTTTTTTGGCCATATGCGGCAAACTACCTCTCTTGAAATTTAAGGGTTAACCCGAAATCGGCGGGCTGACCTTAGGTTCCAGGAAAGGCTTCTTTTTCATGTTGCGCAATGGGTGGGGACGTTGGCAGGTGGCCAGGATGGTCGGCCTGCTGGTCTTGACAACCAGCCTGAACGGGCTGATCCCCAGCGTGGTGCAGGCCAAGGGTGTGGATTCACCGGCATCGGCCGGTACCATCGCAACGGCCCAATTGCCCCCGCAAGGGCGCGACATGATGACGCTGATTTACCAGGGTGGGCCGTTCAGGCATGACAAGGACGGCGTGGTGTTTGGCAACCGGGAGCGACTTCTTCCGGCCAACCGTCGCGGTTACTACCGCGAATACACCGTCAGGACGCCCAATGAACGCAGCCGGGGAGCCCGGCGCATTGTTTGTGGCGGCTTGAAACCCACCGCTCCGGATGCCTGTTATTACACCGACGACCACTATGCGAGTTTTCGCAGAATCGTTCAGTAAATGAACTGTGGTTGTTATTTCAAGTTTTTGACTTCAGAGAAAGAGTAGCGGAGATGGATACACCACTTCGTCGGGACAACGAGACGCCGGTGCGCAAGGACGGCGAAACGCCCTTGCGCGGCGTGCGGCCCAATATCGTTCAATCCATACGTGCCTTCCGGGTGCAGGATCTGCAGGACGCCGCAACGCAGCTGAACCAGCATTTCCTGTACGCCAACCTGGGCAATGCCCAGAGCAAGCAGGACGTGCTGGACATGATTGCGGCGCAATACACCTTCCCGGCCCACTTCGGCAAGAATTTCGACGCGCTGTACGACTGCATGACGGACCTGGTCCACAAATCAGGCCCGCAGCCCGGCTTCATCGTCGTGCTCGAGCAGATTCCGGCCAACGCCAAATTCGACAAGGAAGCGCGCGAGCAGCTGCTCGACATCTTCCGGGATGCCTCGGACTACTGGGCGGATCGCAAGATACCGTTCAGATGTTTCTATTCTTTTCTGTAGCCCGCTCCCCAGACATCGGCCAAGGGGATCGGGCGAATGAGGCCCAGCAAGCAGTTGCAGAAGGTGAAGAAGTCATGCCTACCGACAAACTGGTAGACGTGTCACCTCTGGCGTTGCGCATGAGCAGCCCGTTTAACGCGGGTTACTGGCTCGCCGCTGCTTAAAGCAAAAACGACATTGTGGGCGCCACAGGCGCCCACAAAAAAGCCCGTCCATGACGGGCTTTTTTTATGCCGTGACGCTGCCGGTCGGCTTACAGCGCCTGCACCAGCGCGACGTACTCGGCCACCGGCACTTCCTCGGCGCGGCGCTGCACGTCAAACGTCCCGCCAAAGCCCCGCGCGGTGAGCCATTGCCCCAGCGTGTGGCGCAGCAGCTTGCGGCGCTGGCTGAAAGCCACCTGCACCAGTTCACTGAGCAGCTTGACGTCCAGCGCCGCCGGCACGGCATGCGGCACCATGCGCACCACCGCGCTGTCCACGCGCGGCGGCGGGTCAAAGCTGTGCGGCGGCACGAACAACACGTTTTCCATGGCGTAGCGCCACTGCAGCATCACGCTGAGCCGGCCGTAGTCGCTGGTGGCCGGTGCGGCCACCATGCGGTCTATGACTTCCTTTTGCAGCATGAAGTGCTGGTCTTCAATCACGTCGACCGCATCCAGCAGGTGAAACAGGATGGGCGTGGAGATGTTGTACGGAAGGTTGCCGACGACCCGAAGCTTTTGCCCCTGCGTGCAGGCGGTGCGCGCCAGCTCACGGATGTCCACCTTGAGGATGTCGGATTCGACCACGCTGAGCTGAGGATGGGCCCGCAGCTGCCGGGCCAGGTCGCGGTCCAACTCGATSACSGTSAGSTGSCCCAGSCGCTCSACCAGGGGYTGCGTCAASGCCGCAAGCCCGGGGCCGATCTCCACCACAGCCTGGCCAGGCCGAGGCGCGATCGCCTGGACGATGCCTTCGATGATGCCCTGGTCAGTCAGGAAGTGCTGGCCGAAGCGCTTGCGCGGGATGTGTTTCACGAGATCACGGCCTCACACCTTAAACCAGCAGGGGCCGCAGAACCGGCTTAGCCGGGCCGCAGTCGCAGTGAACGACCGAGGGCATTGTTCTTTACAAGCACGGGGCCCGCGGGACTGGCTTCGCCAGACCGCAGGCGCAGCGGCCCCCTCGGGGGGCAGCGACCCACACGAAGTGGGGGAGCGTGGGGGCCACATCACTGCGGCGGATCACGGTACTCCACATACGCGCGGCCACGGACCTCCTGGGCCCAGAGTGCGTAAGCTTCGTTTTGTTTCTTCTCGCGCAGCACGTTGCGCGCGATTTCGCGCTGGTCACGCTGCGAGAGCTGCGTGTCGCGGCGCTCCAGCACCTGGATGATGTGCACGCCGTATCGGGACACCAACGGATCGGAGACCTGGTTGGGTGCCAGGCTGTTCATGACCTTCTCAAACTCAGGCACAAACATGCCGGGGCTGGCCCAACCCAGGTCGCCGCCTTCCTTGGCCGAACCGTCCTCGCTGTTTTCGCGGGCGAGGGCGGCAAAATCGGCTTGCCCCGCCTGGACACGTTTCTTGAGCTCGGCGAGTTTTTCCGTCGCGGTGGCTTCCGTCTGTTTGGGGTTCAAGCGCAGCAGGATGTGCCGGGCGTGGGTCTGCGTCACGGTGGCGCCGGGCATGCCGCCCTGGCGCTTCTCGATCACCTTGAGGATGTGAAAGCCCGCGCCGCTTCGCACCGGGCCCGCCAGTGCGCCGGTCTGCAGGTTTTTGGTTGCTTCGACAAAGAGGGGGGGGTAGCGGTCCGCCGTGCGCATGCCCATCTGCCCGCCGGTGGCGCGTGTGGCGGATGCGGAGAACTCCGCGGCCAGCGCCGCGAAATCGCCGCCGGCCTTGGCACGGTCCACCACCTGCTGGGCCCTGGCCTGCAGCGCCGCGACCTGGTCGGGCGTGGCGTTCTCCGGCACCGCCACCAGAATCTCGCCCAGGTTGAGGGCCAAGGCGGAAGGCTCGGCGCCGCCGCCTTCCTGGTCGCGCAGGAACTGGTCTATCTCCTGCTCGTTTACGGTGACGCGCGACTCCAGCTCGCGTTGGCGCAAGCGGCCCACCAGAAGCTCATCGCGCACTTCGGAGCGGAACTGGGTGTAGTCGATGCCGTCCCCCTTCAGACGGCTGCGCAGCTGGTCCACCGAGATCTGGTTCTGGCTGGCCACGGTCTGGACCGCGTTTTCGATGGTGTTTTCATCGATCCGGATACCCGAGGTGCGTGCCAGCTGCAGCTGCGCCTTGTCGCTGATCATGCGCTCCAGGATCTGCGGCACCAGTTCACTGCGCGGCGGCAGTGCCGTACCCTGCTGGAGGATCTGCTGCTCGGTGCGTATCAGTTTGAGGCGAACCTCGCTGTTGGTGATCGGCTCGGAATTCACCACCGCGACGATGAAATCGGCCTGGCGTTGCCCGCCACCCTGGGCCGGTGCTCGCACAACGGCCGGGTCGGACAGGCGCAGGGGATTGGACGGCTTGAGCCCCTGAGCCTGCACCTGAACCGCCAGCAAGGCCGAAAGCGCCAGGGTGAGGGCGGCGGCGCGCGGCAGGCTCGGGGAGAGTTCAGGAAAAAAACGGATATTAGTCATAAGTGGTAAAGCGGCTTGGAGCCTCGATTTTCTCACGCAGGTACTGGTAGCGCGGGACATTTGACTTGAGGGTTTCCAGGGGGTTCCCGCCAATGCGGGAGAAGCCCACCAGCTCCAGCTGGAACATGATCCGGGTGTCGGAAGTGCCCGTACTGGTCTGCGAGCGTTGCAGCACGACGCGGCTTATCCAGCAGCAGCCGTCGTATTCGACGCCGATGATGGAGTCGACCAGCCGCTTGTCCAGCACGCTGTAGTTCAGCCGGCCGACCGCGTAATAACGCCCCGGCCCCTGGCCCTGCCCGGCGCCCAGGTCCTTGCCTTTGTCGCCCCACAAGTCGTTGATCGGCCACTGCCAGCCCACATCGATCTGCTCGCTGACATTGCGCTGGCGCCGGAATGCGGCGCTGATGACGCGGTAATTGCCCGGGTTGTAACGCACGCCGAACGAGGCGCGCTCGGACTGCCGGGTCTTGGGGTTGTACTGCACCGTGCTGTCGAAAGACCACTGCGGCACCCAGTTGACGGACGCGCCGACCAGTATGTCGCTGATGCGGTCGGTAACCGGCAGTGCGCCGGGCAAGGTCACCCGCTGGTCTTCAAAGCGCAGGCGCTGTGCGATACCGACGCGCACGGCTTCGGCGCCGGTCGCGGGATCCAGCAGACGGGAGGTCACGCCCAGTGTCAGCAGGTTCGCGTCGGAAATGCGGTCATTGCCGACAAAAGCGTTCTCGGTAAAGACGGTCGCGAAGTTGAAGTCGTTGATGCCGGAGTCGTAGTTGGGCAACAGGCTCTGGTCGCGGTAGGGCGTGCGGACATAAAAAGCCCGCGGCTCCAGCGTCTGGGTGAAATTGCGGCCCAGGAAGCTGGCCTCACGCTCGAACTGCAGGCCGCTGTCCAGGCTGAAGGTCGGAACCACACGCGAGGCCGTCTTCGCCCCGCCCACCAGCGGCGCGTCGAACTGGTAGCTGGTGGCATGCAGCTGCACCTTGGGCGTGATGAAACCAGCCGACGACAGCCAGGGCCGGCTGATCTGCAACTTGGTGAAAGCCCGGTTGCTGTTGGGCTGGTTCGTCAGCGTGCGGTCCGCGGAGAAGCGGGTGTAATCACCCTCGATCGACCAGTCGAAGCCGTTGCCCAGCCCTCCCAGGGGGGCGTCCACCCGGGTGTACGCGGCCGTGAGCTGCGGAAGCCGGTCATAGGGAGGGACGATGGGCGAGGTCACGTCCTGCAAGGTCTGCCACTTCAGGGTGCGCAGGGTGCTGGAAAAGAATCCCCGGCCCCAGGTCAGGGTGGCGTCCTGGGACAGCAGGCGCTGGGTGGTGTAACCGGAGCGTGCCGGGAAATCCTTCCAGTAATCGTTGTCGCTGACACGATTCAGGTTGAGGTTGAGGCCGAGGTTGCCGACCGAAGCCAGGCCGGTGGCAATGGTGCCGGTGTGCTGGTAGCCGTAGGACCAGCGGTCCCGGTCTCGCAGCTTGTCGCTGGGCAGGTAATTGGCACGCAGCTCGCCCCGATAACTGGGTTCCAGGTAACGGAACTCGCCGGCGAGGTCTACGCCGCGCTTGCTCAGGATCGCCGGTGAAAAGGTGGCATCCCGATTGGGTGCGATGTCGAAGTAATAAGGCTGGCGAAACTCAAACCCGTTCGTTGAGCCCATGCTGATGGTAGGCGGCAACAGGCCCGACTTGCGCTTGTCGCTCAGCGGAAAGCTCACCCTGGGAAAAGCCAGGATGGGCACCTCTTTGAAGCGAACGACGGCATTGTGGGCCACGCCGACCTCGGTCTCCAGGTCGAACTCGAAGCGGCTGGCGCGCAGCACCCAGGCAGGCTGCCAGCTCGCCTCGTCATCGCGCTCGCAGGTGGTGTAGGTGGCGCGCTCCGCCGTCAGGTGTTTCTCGTCGAGGAAATCGACCCGCAGCGCACGGCCGTTGCCGCCGTTGCTCAGGAAGCGGTAATCGGGCGTGGTGAAAAAACCCTCGAACCGGTCCAGCTTGAGCTCCAGCTCGGGGCCTTGAAAGCGGTTGCCGGCGCGGTTGATGCGAACATTGCCGCGGCTTTTGAGCTGGTCGTCGGGCTGGTAATACTCGATGCGATCGGCGCGTATGGAGGTGGCCCCGCGGCGCAGTTCCGCATTGCCGTCGATCACGGTTTCCAGGTCCGGGCGTCCCGACACACGGTCGCCGAAGACAAACGTCGGCCCCCGGTCCTGCGGGTCGCTGGAGACTTCCTCGGCCAGCATGGGGGTGGGCTTGAGCTTCAGGGCGCCCTCGGACTCCGCCATCTCCGCCGGTGTGGGAGCTGACGCGCCACGCGACGCTGCCGGCGCCGCGGGCACCGCCTGGGCGTGCGCCGTCCCCGCAACAGTCATCCCCAGCGTGGCGCAAAACACGACCAGCCTGGAGACAGCAAGAGCCACCGGAGAGAGAATAAAAGGCGAGGGGGATGCGCGGCGCATCGTTTATGTGAGATAAACCCGTTTGTAAAATCAGGCCCGATTATCCATGACCCTCCAGCCCATCCCCAGAATAAAGAAGCCGAGCCCGGCGAAGGCCGCGCAAGCATGACCGCGCCGTCCATCGCCTGGGCCGACCCGGCACGCGCCGCCGCCTTCGACAACTGGCTGGCCGACGTGGCCCGCCAGCATCGTTTGCAGGCCGGCACGCTGAGGCCGGCATCGGCCGACGCCAGCTTTCGCCGCTATTTCAGGGTCGACGCCGCATCGGGCGAGGGCAGCTGCATCATCATGGATGCGCCGCCCGCGCAGGAAGACTGCAAACCCTTCGCCAAGGTCGCCGGCCTGATGGCGGAGGCGGGCCTCAACGCGCCACGCGTGCTGGCATGGGACGAGCCCCTGGGTTTCATGCTGCTGAGCGACCTGGGCGCGCAAACCATGATGGAGGTGATCGCCCCTCCCGCCGCGGTTGACGCGATTGCCAGCCCCACCTCCGCCCACTACGAGCTGTATGCCCATGCCGTGGACGCTCTGGTACGTTGGCAGCTCGCCTCGAAACCAGGCGTGCTGCCCCCCTATGACGAGGCGCTGTTGTCGCGCGAACTCTCGCTGTTCCCCGATTGGTATGTCGCCAGACACCGCAAGCTGCCGCTGGACACCGGCCTGCGGGAAAAGCTGGACGGACTGTTCGAACAGATCAAGGCCAGCAACCTGAATTCGCTTGATGGTGCACGCGTGTTTGTGCATCGCGACTTCATGCCGCGCAATCTGATGATCCCAGGCGGCTCACCAGCGGCCCTCACAGACGCGCCACCACTGGGGGTTCTTGATTTCCAGGATGCGGTCTACGGCCCCATCAGCTATGACATCGCCAGCCTGATGCGCGATGCGTTTCTGAGCTGGGAAGAGGATTTTGTGCTCGACATCACCGTGCGCTACTGGCAGAAGGCCCGCAAGGCGGGCCTGCCGGTCGGCGATGATTTCGGCGAGTTCTACCGGGCCGTCGAATGGATGGGCCTGCAGCGCCACCTCAAGATTTTGGGCATCTTCGCGCGCCTCACGCTGCGCGACGGCAAGCCCAAATACCTGGCCGACACGCCGCGCTTCATCCGCTACGCCCGCAACACCGCCGCGCGTTACCGCCAGCTGGGCCCATTGATGGTCTTGCTCGACGAGATCGAAGGCAATGAAACCCGCGTAGGCTACACGTTCTGACCGCATGAAGCACTCCCTCCACCGCCCTACCGCCGCCAAGGCCGTGCCGTGAGCGCGCGTTTCTATGCCGACATGGCGCTGGTGCCGGGCACAACGGTCCAGTTGCCGCCGGCCGCCGCCCGCCACGTCCAGGTCCTGCGGCTGCAGCCCGGGGACGCGCTTTCGCTGTTCAACGGCAAGGGCGACGGCCAGCCCGGCAGCGAAGGGGAGTTCGACGCCACGGTTGCGCGCATGGGCCGTAGCGAGGTCGAGGTGATCGTCGGCGCCTACGTCCCCACGGCGCGCGAGGCCGGCCGCGCCATCCACCTGGCGGTCGGCATGCCCGCCAACGAACGCATGGACTGGCTGGTCGAAAAAGCCGCCGAACTCGGCGCGGCCAGCATCCAGCCCCTGATGAGCGAGCGCAGCGTGCTGCGCATCAAGGGCGAACGCGCCGACAAAAAGATCTCGCACTGGCACGGCGTGGCCGTCGCCGCCTGTGAGCAGTGCGGCCGCAGCCGCGTGCCGCTGATCCACGACGTCGCCAGCCTGGCCGACTGGCTCAAAGGCCTGGAAGATGCGGCCGCCGACGGAAGCCGGCTGCTGCTGTCGCTGCGTGAAGGCAGCCGGCCGCTGGCCCAGGCGATTCCAGGCAGCGGCGCGCTGACATTTTTAAGCGGCCCCGAGGGCGGCCTCAGCCCCGCGGAGGAAGCCGCGGCCATTGCCCGCGGCTTTGGCCCCGTCACGCTGGGCCCGCGCGTGCTGCGGGCCGAAACCGCGCCGCTGGCCTGCCTGTCGCTGTTGACGCTGGGCGGTGCCGCATGAACCGCAACCTCTGGCTGCTGGCCGTCTGCCAGGGCTTGTTCCTGACCAACAACGTCACCTTCATCGCCATCAACGGCCTGGTCGGGCTGAACCTGGCGCCGCTGGGCTGGATGGCGACCCTGCCCGTCATGGGCTATGTGGTGGGCGGGGCGCTGTCGACCTCGGTGGTGGCGCGCACGCAGGCACGCTTCGGGCGCAAGGCCTCCTTCCAGCTCGGCCTGCTGGTGGCCGTGGCCTCGGCCCTGCTGTGCTGTTACGCGGCCTACGGCAAGAATTTCTGGCTGCTGGTGGCGGCCACGGTGGTGGCCGGCTACTACAACGCCAACGCGCAGCTCTACCGCTTCGCCGCGGCCGAACTGGCCCTGCCGGCTTTTCGCGAAAAAGCCATTTCGCTGGTCATGGCCGGCGGACTGCTGGGTGCCGTAGCAGGGCCGAATCTCGCGGCCCACACGCGGGAGCTGACCGACGTGCCTTTTGCCGGCGCCTACCTGGCGCTGGCCGGCGTGGCGCTGTTGTCCATGGCGCTGCTGGCCTTCATCCAGTTTCCGCCGCCGCCCGAGGCGCACGCGGCGCGCGGCGGAAGGCCACTCGGCGAAATCATGCGGCAGCCGGTCTTCATCGTGGCGGCGGCCGCCGGCGCCCTGGGCTTTGGCGTGATGAACCTCCTGATGGCCGCCACGCCGATCGCCATGCAGATCTGCGGCCTGCCGTTTTCCAGCGTCGCGCTGGTGCTGGAGTGGCATGTGATCGGCATGTTCGCACCCGGTTTTTTCACCGGCCACCTGATCCGCCGCTTCGGCGCCCTGCCCATCATGGCGGTGGGAGTGGCGCTGAACGTTGTGTGCGTGCTGATCGCGCTTTCGGGCGTGGACCTGAAACAGTTCCTGGCGGCGCTCTTTTTGCTGGGGTTGGGCTGGAATTTTCTGTTCACAGGTGCCACCACACTGGCCTTGACGGCCTACCGTCCCGAGGAAAAGGACAAGGCGCAGGGCGCGCTCAATTTCTGCATTTTTGCCGTGCTGGCGATTTCCTCGCTGGCGTCGGGCGTGCTTGTCACCACGCAGGGCTGGGCCTTGCTGAACCTCGGTTCGCTGCTACCGCTGAGCCTGACCGGCGCGGCGCTGGCCTGGCTTGCACTGGGCCGTCGCAAGGCACAGAATGCCTGAGAGCCTTTCGGCTCGCGTCATTCATCACTTGGGGAGTTCGTCATGGGTTTACTCGATTCCGTCCTGGGCAGCGTCCTCAACAACAGCAACGGCCGGCCGGACCAGGCGGGCGCGGCAGGCGGCCTGGGCGGCCTCATCGGCATGCTGGCCAGCAATCCCCAACTGATCCAGATCGTCACGGGCATGCTGGCCAACAACGGCGGGCAAGGCGGGCTGGGCGGCCTGGTCAGCAAGTTTGAAGAGGCCGGCCTGGGCGACGCCATCCAGTCATGGATAGGCGGCGGGCCCAACCAGCCCGTTTCGGGCGACCAGGTCACCAGCGCGCTGGGCGCCGGCACCGTGTCCGACATCGCCGCCAGGCTGGGCGTGGATCCCGGTGACGCCGCCAACCAGCTTTCCCAGATGCTGCCGGGCCTCATCAACCACCTGACGCCCGAAGGCCAGGCACCCGCGCAAGGCTTGGGCAATGGCGAAGACCTGATGGGCATGCTGGGCGGCCTGCTGCAGCAGGCTCGCTGATTTTTTTGGGGCCGGAGCCGGCCTCATATTCAGGACTAGAAGCGCGCGTCCAGCCAGGATTTGAGCCTATCGAACACCGGCGCCGAGTCGGTTTCGTTGAAGATCTCGTGGTAGAGGCCCTCAAAACAGCGCGTGGTCACCGTGCCGGGCATGACGTCCCGCGAATTCGCGGCGCTTTCCGCAAAGGCACGGCTGCCCGCCGGGTCGACGAGGCGGTCCGCACCCGCATACATCAGCAGCGTCGGCGTGCGCCAGCGGGCGGCGGCGGCTATCGTCGCCGGGCCGGCTGTCGCGATGAACTTGCCCAGCCTCGGCGAAATCCTATTGTGCACCTGCCGGTCGGCCAGGTATTTCCTGACCACCTCCGGGTCGTGTGAGAGGTAGTGCGGATCCAGGCCGTTGCCCACGCACAGGTTGGGCGCCAGTTTCGGCATGAAGGCCAGCAGCAGTTTCTGCAGGGGGCCGAGTCCGGCATCCAGTGCCGGCGAGGACATCACCAGGCCGTCGACGGGGCGTATGCCCAGTGAGACAAAGCGGCTGGCCACCAGGCCGCCCAGGCTGTGGCCCAGCAGCACGATCGGCAGCTGGGCGGATTCCGGCGCCGCGGATTCCCGCAGCATGCGCATGCAGCGTAGCCGCGTGTCATCGACCACTTCGGCCAGGTCGTCGAGCAAGGTGCTGTCTTGCGGCAGCACGCCGCGCGCGCCGCCGGACTCGCCGTGGCCGCGCTGGTCGTAAGCGCGCACGGCGAAACCCCATTCCATCAATTGGCGCGCGAGATGGTCGTAGCGCAGGGCGTGTTCACCCAGTCCGTGCACCAGCAGCACGACGGCGCGCGGCGGCGGCGCGTGCGGGCCCATCTCGTCGGCCCAGGCGTCTAGCGGCCACTCGTACAGGGCCAGGTTCTCGCCGTCGCGGGCGGTGAAGGGGGCTAGGATGGTCGAATGCATGCGGCGGCGTAAGCCTGGCCTGGGGCAAGCGCGCGCGGAAGGCCGCGATGCGGGGAAGAAGGGGGGCGCACCCGAGTCAACCGGGAACGCGGGCCATCACATGCGCGACCGCGGCGGTCAGCTTCTTGGCATAGGGCACGTTCAGGAATTCGTTGGGGCCGTGGGCATTGCTCTTGGGGCCCAGCACGCCGCAGACCATCATCTGCGCCTTGGGAAAGCCCTTGCTCAGCATGTTCATCAGCGGAATCGTGCCGCCCTGGCCTATGGTGCCGCAAGGCGCGCCGAAAAAGCTCTGCGACGCGTCGTTGAGCGCGTTCTCGAACCAGGGCACGGTGCCGGGCGCGTTCCAGCCGGTGGCGCCGCCGTTGCTTTCGAAAGTCACCTTGGCCTGGTAGGGCGCGTTGTCTTCYAGCAGSGYCTTGAGYTCCTGCACCGCCGCACCGGCGTCGATCAGCGGCGGGAAACGCAGCGAGAGCTTGAAGGCGGTGTAAGGCCGCAGCACGTTGCCGGCGTCCTTGAGCGCCGGAAAGCCCTCGGCGCCGGTCACGCTCAGCGTGGGGCGCCAGGTGCGGTTGAGCAGGGCTTCGACCGGGTCGGTGGTGGTGGGCAAGGCGAAGCTGCTGGAGCCTTCGCAGTCGTAATGCGCCCACGGAAAGCGCTTGTAGATTTCTTCGCCGAGGATTTTGGCGGTGGCTTGCGCCTGGGCCAGGCGGTCGGCCGGGATTTCGCAATGGAAGCTCTGCGGCAGCAAGCGCCCGGTCTTGCTGTCCTCAAGGCGGTCCAGCACCTGGCGCATGATGCGAAAGCTCGAGGGCACCAGGCCGCTGGCGTCGCCGGAGTGCACGCCTTCGGTGAGGATTTCGACCTTGAGCACGCCGGCCGCATTGCCGCGCAGGCTGGTGGTCAGCCACAGCTGGTCGTAATTGCCGGCGCCGGAGTCCAGGCACACCACCAGGGCGACCTCGCCGAGGCGCTCGCGCAGCGCGTTGACATAGGGCAGCAGATCGTAGGAGCCGCTTTCCTCGCAGGTCTCGATCAGGCCGACGATGCGCGGGTGGGGAACGTTCTGGGCTTTGAGCGCCTGCACTGCGGCGATGCTGGCGTAGACGGCATAGCCGTCGTCTGCGGCGCCGCGGCCGTAGAGCTTGCCGTCCTCGTACTTGGCCGTCCAGGGGCTCAGGTCATTGCGCCAGCCGGTGAATTCGGGTTGCTTGTCGAGGTGGCCGTACATCAGCACGGTTTGCGTCGAGTCGGCGCGCGTAGCCGGGATCTCAAAAAACAGCACCGGGGTCCGGCCTTCGAGGCGCACGACTTCCAGTGTGAGGCCTTCGACCTTCTGCGCCTCAACCCAGGCCGCCGCATTGCGCATGACGGTGTCGATGAAACCGTGCTGCGCCCAGTCGCTGTCGAAGGTCGGGGACTTGGCGGGGATGGAGATGTAGTCGGTGATCTGTTTGACGATGTCGCCGTCCCACTGGGCGGTCACCTGGGAGAGGGCCTGGGCGGCGTTGAGGATGCTGGCGGGGATTTCGCGGTGCAGGGGGGCGTTCATGGAAGGGCTCCGAGGGAAATTGTCGGCTTTTCAGGGCAGCTTTTGGCCGCGGCAGCTGCTACTGTACGCTTCCGACACAGACCGCGCCACCGGCCAAGGGAAGACCCGCAATTTGAGAATTCCACCTACAACGCCCGCGGCCGGCGGGGGCAAAGATAACTTCTCCATTTCTCCCCCTATCCGGACGAGATTTGGACGACAGAACAAACCAGCGACCAGCAAGCCACGGAGCCGCCATGACACCAGCCAGCCGCACCCCAGCCAACCCTTCCGCGCCGGCCCATTCCCGCATCCGCGCTGGCGTGGGCGGCTGGACTTTTGAGCCCTGGCGCGGCAACTTCTTCCCGCCAGGCCTGCCACACAGCCGCGAGCTCGAATACGCGAGCCGTCAGCTGAGCGCCATCGAGGTCAACGGCACTTATTACGGCACGCTCAAGCCGGCCAGTTTCAAAAAGTGGCATGACGAGACCCCCGACGGCTTCGTGTTCTCCCTCAAGGCCTCGCGCTACGCGACCAACCGCCGCGTGCTGGCCGAGGCCGGCGAGTCCATCCAGCGGTTCATCGAAAGCGGCATCAGCGAACTGGGCGACAAGCTGGGCCCCATCGTCTGGCAATTCATGCCCGGCAAGGTGTTTGAGGCCGGGGATTTCGAGGCTTTCCTGGCGCTGCTGCCCAAGCAGGTGGACGGCCGGGCCCTGCGCCATGTGGTCGACGTGCGCCACGAAAGCTTTATGTCGCCCGACTATCTGGCGCTGGCGCGCCGTTACAGGGTCGCCACGGTATTTACCGACGCTGACAAATTCCCGTCCTTCGCCGACCTCACGGGCGACTTCGCCTATGCCCGCCTGATGATGAGCGAAGCAGGGCTGGAGACCGGCTATGAGGAAGGTGCACTGGATGCCTGGGCCGAGCGCGCGCGCCAATGGGCTACAGGCGATGCGCCTGCCGACCTGCCAATGCTGGAGGACGCGCCATCGCAAGGCAAACCGCGCGACGTGTTTGTGTATTTCATCAACGGCGCCAAGGAGAGGGCGCCGGCCGCGGCCATGGCGTTTTTAAGCCGCCTGGGCTTTACGCCCCCTGCCTAGTTGTAGACAGCCATGGCCTCGCCGAGCCGCACCTCGCGGCCGGGCGCCCATTCCGGGTTGAAGCGCAGCGGCCCCTTGGGAAACAGCATGACGACGGTGGAGCCCAGCAGGAAGCGGCCCATCTCTTCGCCCTGCTTCAGGCGGATCGCGGAAGTCGGCTCATCAGGGTAGTCCCATTGCCGCACCACCTTGCCGCGCGGCGGGTTGACCACGCCGTGCCACACCGTGGCCATGCTGCCGACAATCGTCGCGCCGACCAGCACCAGCACAAAAGGTCCGCGCGCCGATTCGAAAACGCAGACCACGCGCTCGTTGCGCGCGAACAGCCCGGGCACGCCGCGCGCGGTGACCGGATTGACGGAAAACAGCTCGCCCGGCACATACACCATGCGCGCCAGCCGGCCGTCACAAGGCATGTGAATGCGGTGGTAGTCGCGCGGGCTCAGGTACAAGGTGGCGAAGTGGCCGTCCTGGTAGTGCGCAGCCAGCGCCGCGTCACCGCCCACCAGCGCGGTGGTTGAGTAGCTGTGGCCCTTCGCGCCGGGCTTGAGCGCGCGTGTGAAGAAGTCGTTGAAGGTGAGGTAGCTGGCGATGTCCGAATTGAGCGCCTCGTCCATGTTGACCTGGTACTTGGCGACAAAGCGGCGGATGATTTCCGTGGTGACCCAGCCGCGCTCGCGCGAAGCCACGAAACCGGCGAAGGAAGTCAGCGCCTGCTTGGGAAACAGGTATTGGGGAAGGACGGCGAATCGGTCGGACACTAGGCGGCTTGAAGGATGGAGGAAGGGCCATTCTATCGAGGCCCAAACGCCACCGCCGTCGTCCCCAAGGTGACTTACTGTGCGGGATAACCCGCCTCGGCGAGCGCCGCCGCCACGGCCGGCCGGTCTTGCGAGGACTGCACCACGACTTTTTTGGCCGCCAGGTCCACGCGGACCTGCGCGGCCGGGTCCAGCGACTTGACGGCCTGGGTGATGGCCCCGGCGCAGTGGCCGCAGCTCATGGCGGGGATGGTGAATTCCATCGAGGATTCCTTGGGTTGTGAAATAAAGGGTTTGAACAGCAGTCTGAACCTTCCCATGGGGGCAGGGTCAAGCCAGTCCGGCCAAATCCGCCCCGCGCCCGTGGCTATTGTCCTGCGGGCTTGACCCTCCCATGGTGGTAAGGTTCAGACTGCCCCCATGAACACAAGCGCCTCCTTCAAAACACCTTCCGCCGCAGCCGCGCTGGCCGAGTGGCAGTTTCCCGTCCAGGGCATGAGCTGCGCCTCCTGCGTGGCGCGTGTGGAACGCTCGCTGGCCGATGTCCCCGGCGTCCAGGACGTCAGCGTCAATTTCGCGACCGAACAGGCCAGCGTGAAGGCGCGCGCCGATGTCGGCATGGACACGCTGAAGGCCGCCGTCGCCAAAGCCGGCTACAGCGTGGCCGAGCAATCCCTGCAACTCAGGATAGACGGCATGACCTGCGCTTCCTGCGTCTCGCGCGTGGAAAAAGCGCTCAGGCAGGTGCCGGGCGTGCTCTCGGCCAGCGTCAACCTGGCGACTGAAACCGCCGAAGTCGGCGTCGCGGGCAATGCCGCGATGCTGCCGGCGCTGGTCGCGGCGGTGGCCAAAGCCGGCTACCAGGCGAGTGAAATCCCCGCTTCCGGCGCCCCCGTGGACAAAGCTGCCGCGCCCTGGTGGCCCATCGCCCTGGCGGCCGTCCTCTCGGCTCCGCTGGCCTTGCCCATGGTGGGCACGCTCTTCGGTAGGGACTGGATGCTCGATGGCTGGCTGCAGTGGCTACTCGCCACGCCGGTGCAGTTCTGGCTGGGGGCGCGTTTTTACCGCGCCGGCTGGAAGGCCTTGCGCGCCCGCACCGGCAATATGGACCTGCTGGTGGCACTGGGGACCTCGGCGGCTTACGGCCTGAGCGTCTACCAGTTGCTGCGGCACGGCGGCCACGGCATGGCCCACCTGTACTTCGAGGCCTCGGCCGTCGTCATCACGCTGGTGCTGCTGGGCAAGTGGATGGAAACACGCGCAAAGCACCAGACCACTGCCGCGATACGCGCGCTGCAGGCGCTGCGACCCGACACCGCGCGCCGTCGCCGTGACGGGAAAGATGAAGACGTCGCCCTGCAAGAAATACAACTCGGCGACCTGGTCGTGGTGCGCCCCGGCGAACGCATTGCGGTGGACGGCGAGATCGTCGAAGGCGCCACCCAGGTCGACGAATCGCTGATCACCGGCGAAAGCCTGCCGGTGGCCAAGCACGCGGGCGACCACGTGACCGGCGGGGCGGTCAATGCCGAAGGTTTGATCGTGGTCCGCACCACCGCCATAGGCGCGGAATCCACGCTGGCCCGCATCGTGCGCATGGTCGAGTCGGCACAAGCCAAAAAAGCGCCGATCCAGCGCCTGGTCGACCAGGTCAGTGCCGTCTTCGTGCCGGTAGTCATAGGCATTGCCCTGGTGACCCTGCTGGGCTGGGGCCTGGCGACACAGGACTGGGAAGCCGCCATCCTGAACGCCGTCGCGGTGCTGGTGATTGCCTGCCCTTGCGCGCTGGGCCTGGCCACACCGACCGCCATCATGGTGGGCACCGGCGCCGCCGCCCGCCAGGGCATCCTGATCAAGGACGCCGAGGCGCTGGAGGTGGCGCACAGCGTCAAGGTTGTGGCCTTTGACAAGACCGGCACGCTGACCGAAGGCAAGCCCGAACTGGTGGCGCTGGAGCCCCATGGCATCACGGACCAAGAACTGCTGGCCTGGGCCGCGGCCATCCAGTCGGGCAGCGAACACCCGCTGGCCAGGGCCGTGATGCGGCGCGCGGCGGAGCAGTCGCTCGAGGTCCCCACGGCAACCCAATTGCGCGCGGTCGCGGGACGCGGCATGGCCGCCGTGGTGGCGGGCCGCGAACTCCGGCTTGGCAGCCCGCGCTTCATGCAGGAGCTGGGCCTGGACCTTGACGCGTTCACCTCGCTGAACACCCGTGCCGCGGAACTTGAAACCCAGGGCCGGACTGTGTCCTGGCTCGCCGATGTCTCCGGCGCCCCCCGCTTGCTCGGGCTGCTGGCTTTCGGCGACACGCTCAAAACCAGCGCGGGGGCCGCCATTGCGCGCCTGCACGCGCTGGGCATACAGACCGCCCTGGTGACCGGCGACAACCGCGGCAGCGCTGAAGCGGTGGCGCGGCAACTCGGCATTGACATCGTGCACAGCCAGGTGTTGCCGGAAGACAAGGCCGCCATCATCGGGCAGCTCAAGGCCGGCATCCAGTCAAAGGGTGGGCGCGTGGCCATGGTCGGCGACGGCATCAACGACGCGCCGGCGCTGGCGGCTGCCGACGTCGGCATCGCGATGTCCACCGGCACCGACGTGGCCATGCACGCGGCCGGCATCACGTTGATGCGCGGCGACCCTTCCCTGGTGGCCGACGCCATTGATATTTCACGCCGCACTTACGCCAAGATTCGCCAGAACCTGTTCTGGGCTTTTGTTTACAACGTGGTCGGCATCCCGCTGGCCGCGCTGGGGTTTTTGAGCCCCGTGATCGCCGGCGCCGCCATGGCGCTGAGTAGCGCCAGCGTGGTGATGAACGCCTTGCTGCTCCGCCGCTGGAAAGGAAACACCCATGACTGAAGCCACCGACACCCTTGACGCCATTAACATCGGCCCGCTCAACATCGGCCAGGCCGCCGCGCGGTCGGGCGTGTCGGCCAAGATGGTCCGCCACTACGAGTCGCTGGGGCTGTTGCCCACGGTGCACCGCACCGAGGCGGGCTACCGCCAGTACGGCGAGAAAGAGGTGCACACGCTGCGCTTCATACGCCGCGCCCGCGCGCTGGGCTTCAGCATGGCCGAGATCACCGAACTGCTCAAGCTGTGGCAGAACAAGCGCCGCGCCAGCGCGGACGTCAAGCGCATCGCCTTGGCCCATGTGGCCGACCTGGAGCGCCGCATCACCGAGATGCAGGCCATGAAGCAGACCCTGGGCCATCTGGCCCACTGCTGCCAGGGCAACAGCCGGCCCGACTGCCCGATCTTGACTGAGTTGGCGGCCTGAATGAAATGTCCGATTCCGGCGAGCGCAAGCGAGCCGCCGAATTTATCCTGAGGGTGTTGATGGCACCCCATCGCCCCACGGACTGCTGCATGCCACCCCTTTCCAGAACACTTTCTCTCTTGCCAGCCGACACGGACGACTGGGCGGCCGCCACCGCCGCACTGGACCTCCGCGGCAACGCCGTGCTCCCGCAACTGTTGAGTGCGTGGGAATGCAAAACCGTGGCGGGGCTGTATGCCGATGCGCGCCATTTCCGCAGCCGCGTGGTGATGCAGCGCCACGGCTTCGGCCAGGGCGAATACCAGTACTTCAGCTACCCGTTGCCGGACATCGTCGCGCGGCTGCGCGCCACGCTTTACCCACGCCTGGTCGGTATAGCCAACACGTGGAACGAAGCCATGGGAATAGATGTGCGCTATCCGGCCGACCATGCCGATTTCCTGGCACGCTGCCATGAAGCCGGCCAGCAGCGGCCCACGCCGCTGCTCTTGCAATACGGGCCCGGCGACTACAACTGCCTGCATCAGGACCTGTACGGCGAGCATGTGTTTCCCCTCCAGATCGCGGTGCTGCTGTCGCGCCCGGGCGAAGACTTCAGCGGCGGCGAGTTTGTGCTGACCGAGCAGCGCCCGCGCATGCAGTCGCGGCCCGAGGTGGTGCCCTTGAAGCAGGGCGATGCCGTGGTGTTTGCCGTACACCATCGGCCGGTGCAGGGCAGCCGGGGTTTTTACCGGGTCAACATGCGGCATGGTGTGAGCACCGTGCGCAGCGGGCATCGGCACACGCTGGGGATTATTTTTCATGACGCGCAGTGAGCTTGCCGCGCGCGCCGCAAAGGAGATGGTTTGACCCTGGGGCTTTTTGATGACGTGCTGCCGCCCTATGCCGCGCCCGAAGTGATCGCACCGGGCGCGGCGCTGCTGCGCGGCTTTGCGCTTGAGGCGGATGAAGCCTTGCTGCAGGCCGTGGAGAGCGTCACCGCAGCCGCGCCGCTGCGCCACCTGGTTACTCCCGGCGGCTACACCATGTCAGTCGCGATGAGCAATTGCGGCGCGCTGGGCTGGGTATCCGACCGTAGCGGCTACCGTTATGACGCGAAGGACCCTCTTTCCGGGAAGCCTTGGCCAGCCATGCCCACTTGCTTTGCCGAACTGGCGTTGCGCGCCGCGGCGGAGGCGGGTTTTGACGGCTTTCATCCCGACGCCTGCCTGATCAACCGCTATGAACCCGGTGCGCGGCTTTCGCTGCACCAGGACAAGGACGAGGGCACGATGGACGCGCCCATCGTTTCCGTGTCACTGGGCCTGCCGGCCGTGTTTCTGTTCGGCGGCTTGAACCGGGGCGACAGGCCCGCGCGCTACCGCCTGCAGCATGGCGACGTGGCGGTGTGGGGCGGCCCGTCGCGGCTGGCCTACCACGGCGTGGCGCCGCTGGCCGACGGCGAGCATGCGCGCCTGGGCCGGCAGCGCATCAATCTGACGTTTCGCTGCGCGCGCTGAATCTGCCGAACGCGCTCAAGCGCGTTCGCGAAATTTTTTCAGCCAGCCCAGCCCGTCCGGCGTGGCGCCGGCTTCGGCGCCGCGCAGCGGCCGGTATTCGCAGCCGACCCAGCCGCTGTAGCCCAGCTCGTCGAGCAGCGCCAGCAGATAGGGGTAGTTGATCTCGCCGACGTCCGGCTCGTTGCGGCCGGGCGCGCCCGCGATCTGCAAATGGCCGACATGGCCCGTGGGCAGGTATTTGCGAAGCTTCATGGCCAGGTCGCCCTCCACCACCTGGCAGTGGTAAAGGTCCATCTGCACCTTGACGTTGGCCGCGCCCACTTCGCGGATGATTTCATGCGCGTGGTCTTGCCGGTTCAAAAAGAAGCGCGGGATGTCGCGTGTGTTGATGGGTTCTATCAGCAGATCCACACCCACCCTGGCGGCCAGCACGGCCGCCTCGCGCAGGTTGTTCACATAGGTGGACTGCACCGCCTCGCGCTCCATTCCCGTGGGCAACACACCGGCCATCACGTGGATGCGCGGGCAACCGAGGGCCTGTGCGTACTCCAGCGCAATCGCGATGCCGGCGCGGAACTCGGCCTCATGGCCGGGCAGGCAGGCCGTGCCTTTTTGCGCGGAGGCCCAGGCCTTCTCGATGCTCGCCACATCCACGCCGCCCGGCGGCGCGTTGAACAGCACCAGCTGCTGGCCGTGCCGCTGCAGGATGGCCTTGAGTTCCTGCGGCGCCCAGACGTAGGGTGAGAGGATTTCCACGGCCGTGAAGCCGTCGCGCGCGGCCGCGGCAAAACGCTGCTCCATGGGAAGCTCGGTGTACATCCAGCTGAGGTTGGCGGCGAATTGGGGCATGGGATTTCAGGCGGCGGGTGTGTCGGGGCCGGGTGCGGTTTTGCATTCCCAGAATATCCGCGCCGTGCAGCGCCGGCAAATTTCCGGGTCCAGGTTGTTGAAGATGGTCGAGATGGCGGTGAACTTGTCGGGGAACTGGTGTTCAGGCCCGAGCACGCTGGTGAAGCCGGTTTTGCGCCACATGCGGATGACTTCGGGCCGCGGCCGGTGAAAGTACAGGTCGCCGCCCATCGCGCGGCGCGCGGCGAGTTCGGCCTCCCACAGCTCGGCGCCGGCCAGGTCGATGAAGTTCATGCTCTTGCCCATGACCAACAGGTGTTTTTGCGGCTGCAGCTGGGTGCGCAGCGCGTGCAGGATGTCGGCCACGTGCTGCGTTGCGCCGAAGTAAACCTCGCCTTCCATGCGCAAGAGCTTCAGTTGTGGGCATTCCGGCAGCACCTGGCGTGGCGCTTCTTCGGGCCCGTCAGGGCCCGTATTTTTTTTGGCTTCCAGCCCCGCGTCGGGCGAGTTGTCTATCACCACGAACTGGCGATCCAGCCCCCGGCTGTCAAAGCCCATGCTGCGCATCGCGGGCCTGGATGTGCGATAGAGGAAAGACATCAGCGACAAAATCATGCCCAGCAGGATCGCGATTTCCAGCCGTATGGTGACCGTGGCCGCCACGGTGGCCAGCGCCACACCGAAGTCGCTGCGGCTCAAGGTGAACAGCTGGCGCCAGCGCGCGGCGTCGAGCAGCGCGAAGGCCACCAGTACCAGCAGCGCCGCCAAAGCGGCCATGGGAATCTGCGCCAGCAGAGGCGCGCTGACCGCCACCAGCGCCAGCAGCAGCAGGGCCGAAAACACCGAAGCCAGCGGCGTGCGCGCGCCGGCTTCCAGGTTGGGCATGGAGCGGTTCATGGAGCCGCAGGAGACATAGCTCGAGAAGAAACCGCCGACGATGTTGGACAGTCCCTGGCCGCGGAATTCGCGGTTGGCGTCTATGCGCTGGCCTGAACGCAGCGCCACGGTCTTGGCGATCGAAATCGCCTGGCCCAGCGCCACGATGGTCAGCGCGAAGGCCAGGCCGACAAGGTCGGTCGCCTGCGCCCAGCTGATGCGCGGCACTTCAAAGCGCGGCCAGGGCACGGGGATTTGCCCCACGGTGCGCAGCGAAGCCGACGGCGTGGCCTCCGGGTGCAGCCAGCGGCTCCAAACCCAGGCCAGCGCGGTGGCCACCACCAGGCCGATCAGCATGTAAGGCCAGTTGCGGCGCAGGCGGCGCAGCAACAGTGCCACGGCCAGCGTGATGGCGGCAACGCCCAGCGCCAGCGGCTGGGCGGCGCCGAGATGCGTGAGCACATGCCCCAGCACGGCCGCGGCGCTGTGTTCGGGCGCGGGCGCAAGGCCCAGCAGGTCGGGCAGCGCATGCACGGCGATCAGCAGCGCGGCACCTGAAGTAAAGCCGAAAAGCACGGCCGGAGAAATGAAGTTGGCCAGCACGCCCAGGCGCAGCGCGCCTATCAGCCACTGCATGACGCCGACCATCACGGTGACGGCCAGCGCGAGCTGGATGTAGAGCGGGCTGAAGGCCATGGCCAGCGGCGAGAGCATGGCGAACAGGGCCAGCGAGTTGGCGTTGGTGGGGCCCGACATGACGTGCCGGCTGGAGCCGAACAGCGCGGCGATGATGCAGGGAATCACGGCGGTGTAAAGGCCGTAGGCCGGCGGCAGGCCGGCCAGCGTCGCGAAGGCGATGCCTTGCGGCAGCACCAGCACCGCGCCCAGCAGGCCGGCCATCGCGTCGGCCCGCACGGTGGCGGGCGACACTTCGCGCACCCAGTCGCCGAACAGGCGCTCCAGGAGCGGAATCGATGACCGGGGTGCGTAGGCGGCTGAGGGTTCCATCACGAGGGCTTGAGCATACCGCGCTCAGCGCCCCGGTCATCCACCGGCGAAGCGATCAAATCTGCTCCAGACGACGTTGCACAGCCAACACCAGTGGCTGAATTGCGGAGTCCGGGAACGGCGCTACGCTGCTGACGTTAATCTCGCAAAGCACATAGCGCTCAGAGCCATCGACCAGGGGCTCACCGAACATGAAGTCGCAATCCCAAAGGAAGGGAAGCTGCTCGCGCGAAAGGCCGACTCTTGCGCGAAGCAAGTCGACCCACTCGGTCTCAAGCCGTTCCTTCAAGAACTGGAACTGCGGCAGATCGGCGGCGTGGTACAGCCTCGGGCCGGATGGCGGTGCCGGCTTCCCAGGTTTGGCGGGGTAGAGCGCGTTCACCGACTGGTGCCCGAAGCCCTCGACGCGATCCTCCACCAGGTAGGCGCGCACCATGCCTTCCACCAAGCGCGCTTGCCATGCCTGGTCGATCATGTGCCCGCCATTCGCCGGCTCGAAGTACGGAGCCAGCCTTGCCAGGAGCGCCGGAAGCTCCATCAGCTCTTCGTCGCTGCCACGCTGGGCGTGGCGCACACGCAGGCACGCGGGCGTGCCAATGGGGCCCGCCAGTTCCACTCGCCAGATACCGATCCCGCTATGCCCCCGGTATTGCTTGAGCACCCGTGGGCCCTGGCGGAGTCGTTCCGGTAATTCCTCCTCGAGCTGTTTGAGGCTTTCGATTCGGCAAACGTCGCTGCCGAACGGGAGGTCGCGCGTGTGGAACAAAACGTCCTTGGTTCCCAGCTTCAGGATGCTCTCCGGGTGCGCGCTGACCACAACCCCCGCGTCGGCAATCCGCCGCAGCATGGCGTCCAGGACGTCCCGTCTTCGTCCGCCTTCGATGGGGTTGCACCAGGTCAGCACAAGGCGGCAGTCGCGCAACTGCGCCTCCACTTCCTCGGCAAAAGCATCGTTGTACACAGCCGGGACGGCGGTTACGCCAGCGCTTGCAAACGCGTCGAACAAGGCGGCAAAACGGCTTTCCGCCGGATCCGCGCGATTCCGCATGGCGCGATCGCCTGGGTAGAGCAATGCGACGGAAGGTCTGGGCATGATCAGCTCCTTAAAGGCTTAGGCGTGCAGCAGGCGCCGCGCATTTCCACTGGCGATCAGCTCCCGGTCGGTTTCGCCCAGGCCGCACTGGTCGAACAGGCTGGTGAGCCGGGCCGGCAGATCCGTTTCAGTGACCACGGGCCAATCCGTGCCGGTGACGACATGGTCCGCCCCTACGAGGTCGATGGCCGCACGCAGCATGACCGGGTGCGTGCCTGTCGTGTCGATGTAGACATTGCGCCGCGGCGACGCGTGTTTGCCGATCCGCGCGCCATCCGCCAGGCATTCCCCGACCATCAAGCCACCCAGCGCAAGCGCGGTGACGACCACGTTCAGATGGGGCATCTCCTCGAACATGCCGGCGTGCACCATGGCCAGCAGGGCGGCGCTGTTGATCGCGCTACGCGAAAGACGCTCGCTGAACTTTCCTGTGCGCCTGAACTTCTGGCGCAGAGCCACGTCCGGCACCGGATGCAGGAACACAGGGACGTTCAGCTCCGATGCGGCAAGAAAGGTCGCCCTGGCTTCTGGTGCATCGGGCAGCAGATCCCCCTTTGCACTCTCGATAAACACACCTTTCAGGCCCAGCTCCTTGACTGCTCGCGTCAATTCGCGGCCTGACGCTTCGCCACGGTAGGCGTCCACGGTGGCAAGCCCGTGCAACACACCACTGTGGCGGTGTGTGACTTCTGCCATCGAATCATTGATTCTGCGGATGGTGTCGAGGTCCGCTTCCTCACCTGGGGCCAAGACGAACTCAAGGGAGGTGTTGATGACGCGGCTCGTCACGCCTGCCGTCTGCAGCGACGCCAGCAATGCCGCCTCTTGCGTCAGCCGCCGGCTGACGCCGTCCCAGAATTCCTTCTGGGCTGGTGGGTTGCCTCTGGACGCGTCGACCGGAATGCCCTTTCCGGCGAAGTGGCAGTGAAAGTCGATCACGTCCATGAAGCACGCCTCAGGTTTGCTTTGCCGCGAGCGGCCGGCCTGCCGCTTTCCAGCCGTCAATGCCGCCGCTCAGGAACTTTGCATCGACCCCTGCCGCACGCAGGCGCATGGTGGTGGATCGCCCGACCTCGTGCCCGTAAACGCAATAGACCATCACGGGCTTGTCCTTGGGCAACTGCGCCGACCAGTCGTTCACCTGGGCAGGGTCTCGCCACTGCGCGCCGGGGATGAGCGAGTCCGCCTGGTCGAAGACCCCTGCCCGCCGGACATCCAGAACATGGGCGCCGGCGAGGTCGTCCGCAGTGGCGGCGAACAGCTCGCTTGAAGCCTCCACCGCGGCCTGGTAGCGCTCGTACACGCGCGTCCAGTTGATGTTCTCCATGAAGGCGTCGACATACTGGCCGGCGGCTGCGCCGAAATCCAGGTGGTAGGCGTGCTCGTACATGTCGAGCGCCAGGATGGGGATGCCACCCGCCACCGCGTGCGTGTGGTCCGCGGCCCACTGGTTCACAAGGGTTCCATCGCGCGGCTGGAATACCAGCAGCACCCAGCCGGAGCCGCCGGCCAGGGCCTTGCCCATGGCGACGAACTCCTCACGCCATCGTTCAACGCTGCCGAAATTCGATTGCAGCGCAAGCACCGCCGCGGGTGTCAACGGCTCGCCGGTGGCACCCAGGCAGTCGAAGTACAGCTCGTGCAACAGCATCGAGTTGGTGGCGATGAGTTCTTCCCGCTTGAGCCCATTCAGGTCGAAGCCGGCCGCAGTCGCGAAAGGCATCTCCCGCAACCGGCCGCGGATGGCATTCAGCCGTTTGACGGCGCCGCTGTAGTTGTTCTGGTGATGGCTGCGCAGCAGCTTCTCGGAAAGGCCGTTCATGCCGGCAGGATCGAAGGAGAGGTCGTGAATTCGAGCGTCCATGGGTGCACCTTTAAATAATGTTGCTGAGCCGCAGCGCCAGGCCGACGATGCCGGAGACCAGCACGACGGGAATGACGCCAACCTTGAAGCGGAACAGCGCCACGGCGGCCGCTATTCCGATGACGGCTGAAGCCCACTCGAACCGGCCCGCGAGGCCATGCGGCCAGAGCACGTGGTAGGCAAAGAACACCGCGAGATTCAGGATCACGCCCACCACGGCGGCTGTGATGCCGGTCAGCGGGGCCGTGAACTTCAGGTTGCCGTGCGTGGACTCGATGAAAGGCCCGCCGAGCAGGATGAAGAAGAACGACGGCAGAAAAGTGAAGAAGGTGACCACTGTCGCCGCGGCGGCACCGGCCAGGAACAGCGCCTCAGGGCCGAAGATGGCCTTGGTCCAGCCACCGACGAAGCCTACAAACGCGACGACCATGATCAACGGGCCGGGCGTGGTCTCGCCGAGCGCCAGGCCGTCAATCATCTGGGGGCCGGTAAGCCATTGGTAGTTGTCCACGGCGCCCTGGTAGACGTAGGGCAGCACCGCATAGGCGCCGCCAAATGTCAGCAGCGCGGCCTTGGTGAAGAACCATGCCATCTGTGTGAGCACCGCGTCCCACCCGTATGCAGCCGTGAGAGTGCCGATGGCGGCTACCCACAAACTTAGGCAGACGACCAGCACTTGCCTGACGCGCTTCCAGTTGAAGAGCGCATGGGCGGGCGTGGGCGTATGGTCGTCGATGAGGGCCGGGCCGAACTGCTTGGCGGAAGCGCCGTGG
The DNA here is from genome assembly GCF_056405595.1 of Polaromonas sp. P1_G1. Lineage (NCBI taxonomy): Bacteria > Pseudomonadati > Pseudomonadota > Betaproteobacteria > Burkholderiales > Comamonadaceae > Polaromonas > Polaromonas sp. P1_G1. The sequence continues at coordinate 32,058 of NZ_JBFUBU010000039.1, read as the reverse complement.
CCGCCGGTCTTGAACTTGTCGGGTGCGTACTTCCCGCCGAAGTAGCCGATGGTGCCGGCCGCGAGCACGATCAGCGGGAACGGGACGTTGAATGCGAAGATGGAGATGAAGGCCGCGGCCGCGATGCCCCATAACCAACTGTTTTTCAGGGCACGGGAGCCCACCCGGTACGCAGCATGCACGACCAGTGCGGTGACCGCGGGCTTGATGCCGTAGAACAGGCCCGCGATGGCCGGGACGTGGCCGAAAGCCATGTAGATCCAGGACAGTGCCATCAGGATGAACAGCGACGGCAGGACGAACAGCCCGCCGGCGACAATGCCGCCCCAGGTTCGGTGCATCAACCATCCGATGTAGGTCGCCAGCTGCTGCGCCTCCGGGCCGGGCAGCAACATGCAGTAATTCAGGGCGTGCAGGAAGCGGTTCTCGGAAATCCAGCGCCGGCGCTCCACGAGTTCCTCGTGCATGATGGCAATCTGCCCTGCGGGCCCGCCGAAGCTGATGAAGCCAAGCTTCAGCCAGAAGGAAAACGCTTCCCCGCGGGTGATGGGTTCGGGCGCTGTCTGGTCGGCGATATGAGTGGTCATTTGGCGGCCTTCAGAGCAGCATGCAGGGTGTCAAAAAAAGCGAACGCCGCTTCAAGCAACTGGTCGTCGTCCGCGTGCTGCGCTTGCAAACCCCGGACGATCATTTCGATGCCCGGCGCTTCGTCGGGCGGAACGCCCCCGACGTCGATGTAATGCACGAGTTGCCCGAGCCGCGCGAGGGCGGGCTTCTCGTCAAGGCCGAAGCTCCTGGCGACGACCTCGAAGGTCACCAGCTCACCCACGTGCGTGAAAGCCGCTCCGTCGAAGTCGTAGCCGAGAGCCTGTTTGGGGCACTTCTTCGGATCCGCCAGCCAGATGAAGTTCGGGGACTTGTCGATGAAGCGACTGACCAGCCAGGCTGTGGCGAGGCGGTCCACCCAGGGGCGCTTGCGGGTGGCCCAGGTGCGGCCCTGGTAGTCCTGGATGGAAAGCGCGGGGACAACAGCCTTTGTAGGCGACGGCTCGTCCGGTGAGAGGTGCAGTTCAATCTCACGCCGCAGAGCCGAGACGGCCTCAACACACCCTGCGCTCTCCTTGCCCGGGAAGAAATCGCTTGCCTGGACCTGCTGCAATTGCTGCTCAAGGCTGCGCAGTGTCTTATGGAGTTCCGCTTCGCTGGCCGCCACTATGCCCTTGCGGGCATCCTTCACGGCCTGCACGAGCTCTGCATAGTGTTCGGAGCGGTCGAACAGGGCGCGGAACGCTTGTTCCTGGGCGTCATCGCGCGCGCGCAATTCGAGCAAGTATGCGTCAGCGCCGGCGTCGGCAATCGTCTTGGCGAGCTCCCGGAGAGCAGGGGCGGAGGGCGCGGTGGCTGGAAGGACATAGACCCCCTCCCGAAGCGTTCCCGCACCTGTAGCCTTGAGTGCGCGCCACACCCGGACCCGCAGGCCACTCGGGGTGGTCGGCAGTGTTGCGGTAAGGACTATCCAGTCGTTCATGAAGCAAATATCTCATAAAGTGATGAACGTTACAAGAGGATTTGTCAGATTTGTGCTGAAAACGTACTGTTGACAGCTTTCGAACGCGGCGCAACATGCCTCAGCACGACTTGGAGGCGCGGGGGTGCTAGGTCAGAATTCCGGCCGGCCCATTCGGAATTGCGGGTTATGTCTGCTTTTGGCCGAAACCGTCGTTAGAGGTTAGAGGTTAGAGGTCAGACAGCGCCAGCGCTACTCACGCCGGAACTTGAACACCGCGCGGCTGGCGCGGGCATTCGGCCAGAAGCGCACTTCGCGGCCGTCCTGCAGGCCGAAGGCCTCGAGGATCTCCAGCTGGTTCTGCAGTGCCAGCGCTTCGAAATCCTGGAGCGTGCCGACACGGATGTTGGGCGTGTCGTACCACTGGTAAGGCAGCACCTTGGTCACCGGCATGCGGCCGCGCGCAACAGCGAGGCGATTCGGCCAGTGGCCGAAGTTCGGGAACACGACGATGCCGGCGCGGCCCACGCGCGCGGTTTCGCGCAGCATGGTTTCGGCGTTGCGCAGGTGTTGCAGGGTGTCGATCTGCAGCACCACGTCGAACGAGCTGTCGCCGAACAGCGCCAGGCCTTCCTCAAGATTGAGCTGGATCACGTTGACGCCGCGCGCCACGCAGGCCTGGACGTTGGCGTCGTTGATCTCGACGCCGTAGCCCGAGCATCCGCGCTCGCGGATCAGGTAGTCGAGCATTTCGCCAGTGCCGCAGCCCAGGTCGAGCACGCGGGAGCCGGGCGGCACCAGGCGGGCGATGGACAGCAGGTCGGCCGAAGGCTGCACATTGAGGTCGACAGTCGGGTTCATGCGGCCACCTTGCTCTGGAAGTAGGAACGCACCACACCGAGATAGCGGTCGTCCTCCAGCAAAAACGCATCATGGCCGTGCGGTGCGTCGATTTCGGCGTAGCTCACGTCGCGCTGGTTGTCGAGCAGCGCCTTGACGATTTCGCGGCTGCGCGCGGGGGAAAAGCGCCAGTCGGTGGTGAAGCTCACGAGCAGAAATTTGGCCTGCACATGGGCCAGCGCCTGGGTCAGGCTTCCGCCGTAGCTACGGGCTGGATCGAAGTAGTCGAGCGCGCGCGTGATCAGCAGATAGGTATTGGCATCAAAGTACTCGCTGAATTTGTCGCCCTGGTAGCGCAGATAACTTTCGATTTCAAATTCGATGTCCTGCGTGGTGTATTTGTAGGGTGTGTCGGCATTCACGGTTTCCGCTACCGCCTGGCGCAGCTGGCGGCCGAATTTTTCGTTCATCACGTCGTCGCTCAAATAGGTGATGTGGCCGATCATGCGGGCGATGCGCAGGCCGCGTTTGGGCAGCACGCCGTGGCGATAGAAATGGCCGCCGTGGAAGTCGGGGTCGGTCACGATGGCGCGCCGGGCCACTTCATTGAAAGCGATGTTCTCGGCCGTCAGGTTGGGCGCGCTGGCCACCACCACGGCGTGGCGCACCCGGTCCGGGTACTGCAGCGTCCAGGCCAGGGCCTGCATGCCGCCCAGGCTGCCGCCCATCACGGCGGCCAGGGTCTGTATGCCCAGGCGGTCCAGCAGGCGGGCTTGCGCGCTGACCCAGTCCTGCACCGTGACGACAGGGAAGTCGGCGCCGTAGAGTTCCTGCGTGTCGGGGTTGGGCTGCATGGGGCCGGTGGTGCCGAAGCAGGAGCCCAGGTTGTTGACGCCRATCACRAAGAAGCGGTCGGTGTCSACCGRCTTGCCGGGGCCGATCATGKTGTCCCACCAGCCTTCGGATTTGTCGATCGGCTGGCCCTGCGCATCGAGGTAAACGCCCGCCACATGGTGAGAGGCATTGAGCGCGTGGCAGATCAGCACCGCATTGGATTTGTCGGCGTTGAGCTCGCCGTAGGTTTCATAACTCAGGTCGTAGGCGCGTATCGACGCGCCGCTCTGCAGTGGCAGCGCCTCGACAAAATGCATGCTGAGCGGGGTGGCAATAAGTGTCAAAAAATCACCTGCAGAAACAAAAAAACCCGGCGTCGCTAAAGCGAGTCCGGGTTTTTGGATGTCGTCTTTAGCTGTACTTTTTAAGCGCCCGCAAGCTGAGCAAATCGGCGCTGAGGGCCAGTATAGCAAGCCGGGGTCACACCAAGAGAGCGGCCAGGCCCAAGCCGGCAAAAATCAGCGCCGACACAATGTGCACGGCGCGCAGCGGCACCAGGCGCGTGACGCGCTCCCCCAGCCAGACGACCGGCGCGTTGGCCAGCATCATGCCCAGCGTTGTGCCTGCCACCACGCTCGCGATGGCGTCATAGCGCGCGGCCAGCATCACGGTGGCGATCTGCGTCTTGTCGCCCATCTCTGCCAGGAAGAACACCAGCACAGTGGTGAAGAAGACGCCGTAGCGCGGCGGTTTTTCGTCCTCGTCCGCATCGAGCTTGTCGGGCACCAGCATCCAGGCGGCCATGGCCAGAAACGAGGCGCCCAGAATCCAGCGCAGCATTTGGGGACTGATCAGCGTGGTGACCCAGGCGCCGGCGGCCCCAGCAAGGGCATGGTTGACCAGGGTGGCGACCAGGATGCCGGCAACGATGGGCCAGGGCTTTTTGAAGCGGGCTGCGAGGATGAGTGCGAGGAGTTGCGTCTTGTCGCCCATTTCGGCGAGGGCGACGATGCCCGTGGAGACGAGGAAAGCTTCCATTCAAAAAGACTCCGGCCGGACAAAACCCATGACTGCACGGCATCCCCGGCCTGAAGCGGAGGCTGTGCAGTCAAAGGTCTCGCGTGATCCGAAGACCGCTTGCGCCATGCCCAAAGAACCTGTTTTCAATCTATACGGGGCCGCGTTGGGGTGCAATCGGGATGAGTGGGCCGACCGGGAACGCCGCATGGGCTAATGCCCATGCAAGGGCCCGGGTGGCTCAATCGCCCGATTTCACCCCAACCCGGAGGGCAAGTGCCTTCTCGGGCGGTCTGCGGCGTTGCGGCGCTGGCCCATAGCGGTGCTATGGGCTGGCGCGCCGCGCCTTGCATCCCATCCCGAGAAGGCGCTTGCGCGGCCTCGTATAGATTGAAAACAGGTTCTAGAACAAGTCTGTTGACGCAAGCCCCTTTCAGGATTGAAAGGCTGGCTACTCCCCAATGACAGCCTTCATTCTATCCTTGGTCTCCAAAGCTTCGCGGGGAGCGCCCACTCAACCCGATTCGGCAGCCCTTTCGCACACTTCCGGCGCATTTCTTGCTTGTATTTGGTGCAATTCCTGAAATTCACGGAATTGCGCACCAATAAATCACATTTCATCTGAAGAGGGACATATGGAAGCACTAAAACAGGGCTCGGACGCCTTGTTCATCCTGCTGGGCGGCATCATGGTGCTGGCCATGCATGCCGGTTTTGCCTTTCTGGAACTGGGCACAGTTCGCAAAAAGAACCAGGTCAATGCGCTGGTCAAAATCCTGGTGGACTTCTCGGTGTCCACCGTGGTGTATTTCGTAGTGGGCTATGGCGTCGCCTACGGCACCCATTTCTTCGTTGGCGCGGAGCAGCTGGCCGCTAAAAACGGCTATGAGCTGGTCAAGTTCTTCTTCCTGCTGACCTTTGCCGCGGCGATTCCGGCGATTATTTCGGGCGGCATTGCCGAGCGCGCGCGCTTTTACCCACAACTCATCGCCACGGCCGTCATCGTCGGCCTGGTCTATCCTTTTTTCGAGGGCATCGTCTGGAACCAGCACTTCGGCGTGCAGGCCTGGATCAAGTCGCTCACCGGCGCGGAGTTCCATGACTTCGCAGGATCCATCGTGGTCCACGCCGTGGGCGGCTGGCTGGCATTGCCGGCGGTGATTTTGCTGGGTGCGCGCAGCAACCGCTACCGCAAGGACGGGGCGGTGTCGGCCCATCCGCCGTCGAACATCCCTTTTCTGGCGCTGGGCGCCTGGATCCTGACCGTGGGCTGGTTCGGCTTCAACGTGATGAGCGCGCAGACCATCGACAAGATCTCCGGCCTGGTTGCCGTCAACTCGCTGATGGCCATGGTGGGCGGCACGCTGGCGGCGCTGGCTTTCGGCAAGAACGACCCGGGCTTTGTGCACAACGGTCCGCTGGCCGGGCTGGTGGCGGTGTGCGCCGGTTCTGACCTGATGCACCCGCTGGGCGCGCTGGTGACGGGCGGCGTGGCCGGCGGCGTGTTCGTCGTGATGTTCACGCTGACGCAGAACAAATGGAAGATCGACGACGTGCTGGGCGTCTGGCCCTTGCACGGCCTGTGCGGCTTGTGGGGTGGCATCGCGGCCGGTATTTTCGGCAGCCAGGCATTAGGTGGTTTGGGCGGCGTGAGCCTTGGGGCGCAACTGATCGGCAGCGCGATGGGCGTGGGCTGGGCATTGCTGGCGGGTTTTGCCGTCTATGGCGCGCTCAAGGCCACGATGGGCCTGCGCCTGAGCCAGGAGGAAGAGTTTGAAGGCGCCGACCTTTCGGTCCACCGCATTGGCGCGACGCCGGATCGCGAAGTCAATTGGTAGCGGCCGGGGCCGCCTGCCGCTAGACTTCCGGCCATGCCTACTTTTGAAGAGCAGCTGGTCGAACACCGGCTCTACCTCCTTCGCTTTGCGCGCCTGCAGCTGCGCAACGACGAATGGGCGGAAGACGCGGTGTCGGAGACCCTGCTCGCGGCGCTGTCCAAGCCCCAATCCTTTGGCAACCGCTCGCAGCTCAAGACCTGGCTGGTCGGCATCCTCAAACACAAGGTCATAGACCTGATCCGGAGCAATGCCCGCCTGGTGGCCGTGCCCGATGCGCAGGGCGACGAGGAAGGCGACGAACTGGACCGGCTGTCCTTCAAGGCCGACGGCCACTTCGCCGAAACCCCCAACGACTGGGGCAACCCCGACCAGACCCTGCAGCAGGTGCAGTTCTTCCAGGTGCTGGACGCCTGCATGGAGCGCCTGCCGCCGGCGCTGGGCCGGCTGTTCCTGATGCGCGAATGGCTGGAGCTTTCCTCACAGGAAGTCTGTAAGGAACTCTCGCTGACACCGACCAACCTTTATGTCCAGTTGCACCGGGCCCGCCTGCGCCTGCAGGAGTGCCTGAATATCCACTGGTTCGGCCAACCCGGCACCTGACGCTTTTCCGCTCCCCGACGTGAAACCCAAGATCATCCTGTTACGACGCACCTGCCGCGAGGCCGCGGCCCTGCTGATCGCACGCGAAGACCGCGCCCTCAGCTTGCCGGACCACGTCGCGCTCAAGCTGCACTTGATGGCTTGCGGGGCCTGCCCTAAATTCGAGAACCAGATCCTGACTTTGCGGGCGGCGATGAAGCGCTGGCGCCACTATTCGGATGCCGCCGAACAGGCTGCGAACGATTCAGCGAAATAGGACTTTGCTTCACACACAGCGGCGTTGCCATGGCCCGCATAGAAGCCCACACAGGCCCCCTGCAGCATTCTTCGCGGATGCAAATTTGTGTAACTATTTCCTTGGAATTGGAACAAGGCGCGTGCCCCGCGCGCGCGCTCCCGGCTCCTGGGCGGCGTCCACTCATTGCAGTCGCGCGGTTTAAACCGGCCGGGCTTCGCAAACTCGAAAAATCAGGCCGCCGCGGGTTTTTAATGCGTCCGTTTTTTCAATGTAGGCACTAACTTATCGTACAAATCAATTACGGCTTGTTTTTCAGAAAAAGCTCTTGGAAATCAAGACATTTGGAGGCGGCGAAAGCAGGGCAGTCTTTATGCTTCATTTTCGTGGCGCTGAGTTTGTCTTTGACACCCGCCGCGAGCTTGCCCCGGCCGTGGAAACCGGCCTCCAGGCGATGGCCGATGAGGCTGAGAGCCCCTGTTCATGCGGGCTGGCGCAGTCTAGGTAGTAACGCTAGAGGATTGTGTTTTATTTTCGTCGAGCATAATATGCCGGTGCGAATGCCTGCATTCGCACACGTTAGGTGATCGGTCAGTTTCGCGCGCTACAGCGGTACGTATCAAGATTTGTTGTGCTTTCGGGACCCCATCGCTTTTGTTTTTGTGTTTTAGAGGAGTCCCTTCATGGGCAACAAACTTTACGTCGGCAACCTGCCTTACTCGGTTCGCGACGAAGACCTGCAACAATCTTTTGGCCAATTCGGCTCTGTCACCAGCGCTAAAGTCATGATGGAACGCGACACGGGTCGCTCCAAGGGCTTTGGCTTTGTCGAAATGGGCAGCGATGCAGAAGCCCAGGCAGCCATCAACGGCATGAACGGCCAGCCTCTGGGCGGCCGTAGCGTCGTCGTGAACGAAGCCCGTCCGATGGAGGCACGTCCTCCCCGTACCGGCGGCTTCGGCGGCGGTGGTGGCGGCTACGGCGGTGGCGGCGATCGCTCCGGCGGTGGCGGCTATGGCGGCGGTGGTGGTGGTCGCTCAGGCGGCGGCAGCGACGGCGGTTTCCGCAGCCCTTACGGCGGCGGCGGTAGCGGCGGTGGCCGTTCCGGCGGCGGCGGTGGTGGACGCGGCGGCTACTAAGCCCTGCTGAACCCGCTCTTCAGCCCCGGCTGAAGAGCGCTAAAAAGGCTTCAAGACTTCGGTTTTGAAGCCTTTTTGCTTTCCGGCCTGAGAAAAGCGCGGTCAGCGCTCATCCTGGCGATGCTTGCGCGCGCGCCCGGCCAGGGCCTTGTCAAACAGCGCGTTGGGCAGCAGGCGCATCAGCTTGGCCACGATGCTCATCTGCCAGGGAATCACCCGATAACTGTGTCCCGCATGAATGGTCGCGAACGCCTTGTCGGCGAAGGTGTCGGCCTTCATCAGGAAGGGCATGGGGTAGCGATTTTCGCGGGTCAGCGGCGTATCGATATAACCGGGGCAGATCGTCACCACTTTCACGCCGCTGGGGCGCAGCTCACCGCGCAGGCTCTCGCAATACGCGATGACCGCCGCCTTGCTGGCGCAATACGCGCCGTGGCCTGGCAGGCCGCGTATGCCGGCCACACTGCCGATGCCCACCAGCGTGCCGCTTCCGCGCGCCGCCATGCCGGCCATAAAGGGGTGAAAAGTGGCCGCCACGCCGATGTTGTTGGTCGCAAAGGTCTGCGCCATCACGTCCAGGTCAGCTCGCACGGCGGTGTCCATGCCAACGCTGATGCCGGCGTTGGCGATCACAACGTCGGGCAGGCCCTGCGCAGCCACGCAGGCCAGGCCGGCCGCGACGATGCTGTCGGTGTCGGCCACATCGGCACTGTAGACCTGGTAGCGGCCCGCGCCAAGGGCGTTGGCCTCGGCCCAGGCCTGGACCTCCGCCGTGCGGCGCGCGGCCAGCGCCAGCCGGTAGCCTGCTGAATAGAACCGCATGGCCAGCGCCTGGCCTATACCGCTGGACGCTCCGGTGATGAATACGAGTCTGGACATAGGCGGCCGTTAAAAAAGCCGGCCGCTAAGGCGTGGCCGGTCTGGCGGGACTTGCCGGCGCCGATGGTGCCGTCGGCAAGGTCAAGGAGGGAAGGCCCGCGGCGCTCGCCGCGGAGCGGGGCACCAGGATGCCATGGACGCGGCCCTTGAGGTCGGCCACCTGGTCCAGGTTGTCATACGCGAAGGTGTCGCCGACAAACTGGTCGGTGCCGCGGATCAGCAGCACCGGCTTGTGGGATTTCACGCGCTCGTCGTTCAGGAACGCATGCAGGAACTCACCGCGAAACTCCATGCGCGGCGTTTCCTTGCCGCTGGCATCCGTGCTGGCTTCCCTGACGACCCGCGCATTGCCGGTCAGTTGCACTTCCGAGCCGTCGCCGTTGGAATAAGCGCGGTTGGCCGTGGCGACGGTGATGCGGCCGTCGGGGCTGATGCTGCGGATCCTCGCCTGGTCGATCTCAAGAATGTCGGTGTCCGGGAAATGCCGGGCCTCGATGCCGTAGATCTCGCTCTTGAGCTGCCCGCCCTCATCAAAAGTCTTGACGGTGAACTTGCGCATGAAATAGTCGATGTCGTGGCTGGCTTCGCGCACGGCTTCCGGCGTGCTGAAAATGGGCGTGTTGCGCACCAGCCAGTAGGTCCCCAGCGCCAGCGCGCCCATCATCAGCAGCGGCATGTAGATGGCCATGCTGTCCCATACCCGCAGCAAGCTGCGCCAGGCCCTCCTGAGCGCGCGGAACACGCCGCCGCGGCCAGCGCCCCGGTGCACCGCCGTCGTCACCGGCGATACTCCTGAAGAAATTCGCCGTAGCGCCCGCTGGCAATGAGCAGCAGGTCGCAGAACTCGCGCGCCGCGCCATGGCCTCCCGGCACCCGCGTGACATGGTGAGCCTGCGCAAGGATTTCGGCGTGCGCATTGGACGGCGCGCAACTCAGTGCTACGCGGGACATCACCGGCAAGTCGGGCCAGTCGTCGCCCATGGCGGCGGCGGCGCTCCAGTCCAAGCCCAGCGCCTGGAGGGCGAGTTCAGCAGCGGGGCGTTTGTCTTCGGTGTCGAAATACGCGTGCGTGACACCCAGCGCCTGCAGGCGGGCGCGCAACACATGGCTTTCGCGCCCGGTGATGATCACGGGCGTGATGCCGGCGCGTTGCAACAGCTTCAGGCCGTGGCCGTCCAGCGTGTTGAAGCGCTTGATGATTTCACCGGCCGCACGGTAGCCGCCTGTGGGCAGTGCCAGTTCGTGGCCTTGCGGGTATTCCGAGAAATACAGGCCGCCGTCGGTCAGCACGCCGTCCACATCAAAAAAAGCCACCTTGACCCCCTGTGCGCGCAGCAGCAGTTCGGGGGCGAAGTTCAGGGCGGGGACGGCTTGGGGCATGGTGGGCATCAATAGGGACATACAGGGGGAAGATCAAATAACTTTCGCGCGCATCAGGTCGTTGGTGTTGAGCGCGCCGCACAGCACGCCGGCCTCGTCGACCACCAGCACGCTGGTGATGCGATGCTGCTCCATCAATGCGACCGCTTCAACCGCCAGCGAATCCGCCCGCACGGTGCGCGGGTCGGCATGCATCACGTCGCCAGCCTTGCTGCTGCGCAGGTCCACGCCTTTTTCGATCAGGCGGCGCAAGTCGCCGTCGGTGAAAATGCCGAGCACGCGCCGCGCGCCGTCGACCACGGCGGAGGCCCCAAGGCCCTTGACGCTCATTTCGCGCATGAGGTCGGTAAAGCTGGTCTCAAGCCGCACCTGCGGCACGTCGTCGCCGCTGCGCATCACGTCGCTGACGTGCGTCAGCAGCTTGCGGCCCAGCGCGCCGCCCGGGTGCGAGCGGGCAAAGTCCTCTTCCTTGAAGCCGCGCACGTCGAGCAGCGCCACGGCCAGCGCATCGCCCATGGCGAGCTGGGCGGTGGTGCTGGCCGTCGGCGCCAGGTTCAGCGGGCAAGCTTCCAGCGCAACACTGCTGTCGAGCGTGACGCGCGCGTAGCGCGCCAGCGCGGACTGGGCGCCGCCGGTGATGGCGATCATGGGCACGCCCTGGCGGCTCAGCACCGGCAGGATCACCGTGAGCTCCTCGCTTTCGCCGCTGTTGGAGATCGCCAGCACCACGTCCTGGGCGGTGATCATGCCCAGGTCGCCATGGCTGGCTTCGGCCGGGTGCACAAACATAGCGGGGGTGCCGGTGGAGGCCAGCGTGGCCGCGATCTTGCGGCCTATGTGGCCGCTTTTGCCCATGCCCATGACCACCACGCGGCCCGGGCAGGCCAGTACCAATTCAACCGCCTGGGCAAATTCACCGCCCAGGCGCTGCGCCAGACCCAGCACGGCAGCGGCTTCTATCTCAAAGGTCTTGCGGGCCAGGTCCAGCACCTGCTCGGCGTCAATTTTCACGGGGTCCGGGTTCATGGCTGCATTCTATAGAGGCGCACAAAGGCCCATGCCGCCCGGACTTCCTCGGCTACCATCGGCGCATGAGCGCGCTTGAACTGACCCTGCTGTACCTGCTGGCCGCCGTGCTGGGCGTGGTCGCGTGCCGTTCGCTCAAGCTGCCGCCCATGCTGGGCTACCTGGCCGTCGGCGTAGTCATAGGCCCCAACGCGTTGGCGCTGGCGCAAAATTCCGACGGCATCCGGCACCTCGGCGAGTTCGGTGTGGTGTTCCTGATGTTCGTGATCGGGCTCGAATTCAACCTGCCCAAGCTGCGCTCCATGCGGCGCCACGTGTTCGGCCTGGGGCTGCTGCAGGTGGCGCTCACCATCGTGCTGGCCACGGTGGGCTCCCTGTTCCTCGCCAGCATGGCGCCCAGCCTCTGGACCATGGGCTGGCAGACCGCGCTGGCGCTGTCCGGCGCAATCGCCATGAGCAGCACCGCCATCGTCGTCAAGCTGCTGTCGGAACGGCTCGAGCTGGAGTCCGAGCACGGCAAGCGCATCATGGGCGTGCTGCTGTTCCAGGATCTGGCCGTGGTGCCGCTGCTGGTGCTGATCCCCGCCTTGGGTGCGCCGGCCGACGCGCTTCTCATGGCGCTGGCCATCGCCGGGCTCAAGGCCGCCGTCCTGGTGGGGCTGCTGCTGACAGGCGGGCAACGCGTCATGCGCTGGTGGCTCACCATCGTGGCGCGGCGCAAGAGCGAAGAACTCTTCGTGCTCAACCTGCTGCTGGTCACCCTGGCGCTGGCCTGGCTGACCGAACGCGCGGGCCTGAGCCTGGCGTTGGGCGCTTTCATCGCCGGCATGCTGATTTCGGAAACCGAATACAAGCACCAGGTCGAGACCGACATCCGGCCTTTCCACGACGTTCTGCTGGGCCTGTTCTTCATCAGCATAGGCATGCTGCTCGACTGGCGACTGGTGCTGGAGCGCTGGCCGCTGGTGCTGCTGCTGATGACGCTGCCCGTTGTCTTCAAGCTGGTGCTTGTCACCGCGCTGGCCCGCGCGCTGGGCGCCACCGCCGGTGTGTCGCTGCGCACCGGCCTGTACCTGGCCCAGGCCGGTGAGTTCGGCTTCGTGCTGCTCACGCTGGCCCAGCAGAATCGCCTGGTGCCGCCGGCCCTGCTGAACCCCATCCTGGCCAGCATGGTGCTGTCCATGCTAGCCACGCCTTTCATCATCATGTACAGCAACCGCATCGTGATGAAGCTGGTCTCCAGCGAATGGCTGCAGCAGTCGCTGCAGATGACCACCATCGCGCGCAAGTCCATCAACGCCAACAAGCACGTGATCATCTGCGGCTACGGCCGCTGCGGCCAGAACCTGGGCCACATGCTGGAACGCGAAGGCATCCAGTACATGGCGCTGGACCTGGACCCCGACCGCGTGCGGCAGGCCGCCGCCGCCGGCGACTCCGTGGTGTTCGGCGACGCCGTGCGCCTGCAGGCCCTGATGGCCGCCGGCCTGGCGCGCGCCAGTGCGGTGGTCGTCACTTACCTGGACACGGCCAGCGCCCTCAAAGTGCTGGCCAACACGCGCGCCCATGCGCCCACGGTGCCGGTGATCGTGCGCACCGTGGACGACCATGACCTGGAAAAACTGCAGGCGGCCGGCGCCACCGAGGTGGTGCCTGAAGCCATCGAAGGCAGCCTGATGCTCGCCAGCCACGCGCTCGCGCTGGTGGGCGTGCCCATGCGCCGCGTGATCCGCGTGGTGCAGGACCAGCGCGACGCGCGCTACAACCTGCTGCGCGGTTACTTCCGCGGCGCCGACGACGACACGGTCAATGAGCTGGAGCAGGAGCGGCTGTCCAATGTCACCTTGCCGCTGGGCATCAAATCACTTGGCAAGCCCCTGGGCGCCATGGCGCTGGAGGCCGCGGGCGTGCGCGTCGTGAGCCTGCGCCGCGGCAACGGCAAGGCCGTGGCGGCGCAAGCCGAAACCCTGCTGGAAGGCGGCGACACGCTGGTGCTGTCAGGCAAGCCGGAGGCGCTGGCCATGGCCGAGGAAAAACTGCTGCGCGGCCGGCCGGCCAAGGCAAGCCCCGCCGGCGCCCCGGGCTAACGCGACCTGCGTCCCCGCGAAGCGCAAAATACGCGCACTCAACCCGCACGATGAACCATGCCCGACCTCCACAGCCTTCAGCACCAGTCCGTCAGCCAGTATTTGCGCAACCACATCCGCACCGTGCCGGACTGGCCCGCGCCGGGGGTGCAGTTTCGCGACATCACGCCGCTGCTGCAAAACCCCAAAGTATTCCGCGTCCTGATAGATGCTTTTGTGCACCGCTACATGGACCCGGCGCTGCGTCCCGACGTGGTGGCCGGGCTGGACGCTCGCGGCTTCATCCTGGGCGCTGTGGTGGCCTATGAGCTTAATGTCGGTTTTGTTCCTGTCCGCAAGAAAGGCAAGCTGCCCTTCACCACGGTGCAGGAAACCTACGAGCTGGAATACGGCAGCGCCACGGTGGAGCTGCACACCGACGCTGTGAAGGCCGGTGACAAGGTCCTGTTGATCGACGACCTGATCGCCACAGGCGGCACCATGATGGCCGGCAAAAAGCTGCTTGAGAAGCTGGGCGCCACCGTGACCGAAGGCGCGGCGATTGTGGATTTGCCCGAACTGGGCGGGTCGGCGAAGCTGCAGGCTGCGGGCCTGCCCTTGTTCACGCTGGTGGATTTCGCCGGGCACTGAACGCCGCCGGCGTGCGGCCGGCGCGGTGAGAGCGCCTAGATCAGGTCGCCGTACTGCGTGCTGCTGAGCGCCGGCGCAGACGACGATTCCGGCATCTCCGTGTCTTCGAAGCCGGTCAGCAATGCATAGGATCGCGGTCCGCTTTTGACCTTGACCCCGTCCTTGGCGTTGTTCTCGGGCGCAGCGGCGGCCGGCCCCTGGGCGGACGCGGCCTGCAGGGCCTGCTTGAACGCGGCCACTTCGTCGGCCTGGATGGGCTCGTAGCGCGGAGCGCCCGGCCTGGCGGGCTTGACCGCCGTATCGGCCGCGGCGGCCGCGGGGACTGCCGCGCTTTGTGGCGGCGCGTCCTGGGCAAGGGGCTTGGGTTTGACCACCACTGCTGTTTCATCGATGCGCCAGTACACCGCCGGCACCGTGATTTCGAAACGCGCCCTGGCATTCTGGATGATCAGGGTCTCGATTTCGCCGAGTTGTTCCGAAGAGCGACCGAAGGCCTTGGCGAGGTCCATCATGACGAGGAATTCATTGCCGCGCTGGTCCAGCGAAAGAACTTTGAACTTATAGCTGGCCGACAGAACGCCCGAACGCGTCATGGACTCGCGGATCGCGGTGTACAGCTGTTCGCGGCGCGCGTGGCGCTTGAGCTTGGAGCCGTCGCCGGGCGCGGCGGGTTCAACAGGCAGGCGGCCCGGAATGGAAGGAGGCGATTTCTCGCGCGCTGCGGCGGCGCGCTTGTGTTCTTCCGCAGAGGCGGAAGGTTTGACCTGTGGCTTGCTGGAAAACCAGTGTAGAAAAGACATGTGCGGCGTTCTTGTAATGGATAGGGCAATTTTCCGTCAATGCGGGGTGTTAAGTCTGTAAGCAATCCCCACAAATCCGGAACGCTGTTGTTTGGCGGTTGATTAAGGAAGACTTTATCGAATCGCCCGCAGCACCGCACGGTAAAAAATCACGCGCGTTGCCGGTTTGCCGCCAGGTCGCCGAAACCTTTTGTTTGCAAGAGGCCGTTGTCTGATAACTGCTGCGCGCGCCGTGAATGCGCACCAGCGTGCAGCGGTGCCGGCTCAGGTCACCGCGACGCGCTTGGGACGGTTGTACAGGCGCTTGGCCATCACCGAACCCATGGCCATGGTCAGCTCCAGTGCGATGGGGCTGTGGCGGTTGGCCAATTCCAGGAAGCGCATAGGAGTCAGGCACCAGAGCTTGCAGGGGGTGGAAGCATGCACCGTGGCGCTACGCGGCATGTGCGAGAAAAACGCGCCTTCGCCGAGCACCGTGCCGGCGCCGACCAGCGCCATGCGCACACGCGCTTTTTCATCCTCGTAATGAACACTCAAGGTGCCGCTTTCGACAAAGTACAGCGTGCGGTCCAGCGCGCCTTGCTCCATCAACACCTGGCCGCTGTTCAGCGCAAAGGGCTGCAGGTAGCTGGCCAGGATGTCCCAGTGCGGCTGGTTGAATTGGCACCGCAAGGCATCGCTGGCGTGGCAGTGCAGGATGGCCTGGGCCAGGCCCTGGATGTCAAAACGGATGGCGGCGGGGAGTGGAGCGTTCATAGTGCAACGGAAGATACCTTCGCATTACACGCGCAGCAAGGGCCACTAACGCCCGCTTACACCTGATACAGGAGGGTCTGATTTTGTAATTTCCCCTCGAGAGAAGGCCATTTTTGACCATTACCGAGGGTCTGTGACCGCTGGTCCGTGCACGGCACCCGCCTGTCGCCGGTTCATTACTTTCCGATGCAGAATCTCGAGAAAATTTCGCCCAAAAGGTCGTCCGGCGTGAACGTGCCGGTGATTTCACCCAGGTGCAGTTGGGCCTGCCGCAGGTCCTCGGCGAGCAAATCCAGCGCCGGTTGCACGGCATGGAGTTGTGCGCCGGCTTTCACGAGTTGCTCTTGTACCTGGTTCAAAGCACGCACATGGCGTTCACGCGCCATGAACACGCCTTCAGGCACCGCCTGCCAGCCCGCGACCTCCAGCAACTGGCGGCGCAGATCCTGCAGGCCCGCGCCGGTTTTGGCCGAGATCAACACGCCGCCGCTGATCGTGCCCAGCAGTTCCGCGCCAGCCGCATCGGACTTGTTCCAGACATCGATAATGGGCGTGTTGCGCGGCAATTCGCGAGCCAGCACCTGCGCGATGTGCGCATCGGCGGCCAGGTAATCAGCGGTGTGCCGGGTCAGGTCATGCAGGAAGAGCACGGCGTCAGCGCTGGCGATTTCAGCCCACGCGCGTTCCACGCCGATTTTTTCCACCTCATCGAGCGCCTCGCGCAGGCCGGCGGTGTCCACCACATGCAGCGGCACGCCTTCGATCTGGATCAGCTGCGACACCTTGTCGCGCGTGGTGCCGGCAATCGGCGTGACGATGGCGAGCTCGGCGCCGGCCAGTGCGTTGAGCAGCGAGCTCTTCCCCGCATTGGGCTGGCCCGCGATCACGACCTTGATGCCCTCGCGCAGCAGCGCGCCCTGCACGGCACGCTGCATCACGCCGGCCAGCGTCGTTTGCAGGCGCTCGAGCTGACCCTGCGCGTCGGCCTTCTGCAGGAAGTCGATGTCTTCCTCGGGAAAATCCAGCGTGGCTTCGACCAGCATGCGCAAATGGATCAGCTGCTCGAGCAACGTGTTGACCGCCAGCGAAAACTCGCCCGACATCGACCGCGCCGCCGAGCGCGCTGCGGTTTCGGTGCTCGCGTCTATCAAGTCGGCGATCGCCTCGGCCTGCGCCAGGTCTATCTTGTCGTTGAGGAAGGCGCGTTCGGTGAATTCGCCGGGTTGCGCCACGCGCAGCCGCGGCACCATCGCCTGGCCTGTCGACGGGTCCGGCACCGCGCCGGCCTCCAGGCAGCGCGCCAGCAGCAGCTGCAGCACGACAGGGCCGCCGTGCGCCTGCAACTCCAGTACGTCTTCGCCGGTATAGGAATGCGGCGCCGGGAAATGCAGGGCCAGCCCCTGGTCTATGGCCGCACCGTGCGCGTCCCGGAAGGGCAGGTAGCTTGCCTGGCGCGGCTGCAGCGCGCGGCCGCAAATCGCTTCAATGACCGGCGCGATGTGTTTGCCCGACACACGCACGATGCCCACGGCCCCGCGGCCCGGCGCGGTGGCAATGGCAACAATGGGATCGTGGTGTCGGGCCAGCATGGTGGTAGATATTAAAGGTAAGGGGATAGGCGCCCGGCCGGGGCCGCCAGAAGGCAGGGCCCGCCCTCCAGTCAATTTCCCAAGAAAAAGGGCCGCGAAGCGGCCCGATTTTTTATTCCCTGTCCGCCTTACCTGAATTTAGGCAGGTTGAACTGTGGCGGCACGCCCATGCGGGTGTTGATGACCCACTGCTGCGCGATCGACAGGATGTTGTTGGTGATCCAGTACAGCACCAGGCCAGCCGGGAAGAAGAAGAACATCACGCTGAAGATCAGGGGCATGAACCACATCAGCTTGGCCTGCATAGGGTCCGGCGGCGCGGGGTTGAGCGCGGTCTGCAGCATGGTCGTCAGCGTCATCACAACGGGCAGGATGAAGAAAGGATCGGGCGCCGAAAGGTCGTGGATCCACAGGATCCAGGGCGCGTTGCGCATCTCGACGCTGGACAGCAGCACCCAGTACAGCGCGATGAACACCGGGATCTGGATCATGATCGGGAAGCAGCCGCCCATGGGGTTGACCTTTTCCTCGCGATAAATTTTCATCATCGCCTGCTGCATTTCCTGCGGCTTGTCTTTCAGGCGYTCGCGCATTTCCATGATCTTGGGATTGATGGCCTTCATCTTGGCCATGCTGGCGTAGGCCTTGGCATTGAGCCAGTAGAAGGCGATCTTCAGCAGCAGCACCAGCGCCACGATGGACCAGCCCCAGTTCTGGATGAAGCCGTGCAGCTTGTCGAGCAGCCAGTACAAGGGCTTGGCCAATATTTTCAGGTAGCCATAGTCTTTGACCAGCTCCAGCCCCGGTGCAATGGCCTCCAGGGTTTTTTCCTCCTGCGGGCCGACAAAGAACTTCGAGTCCAGGGTCTTGGTCGCGCCGGGGGCGATGTTATCCAGCGTCGTGATCATGCCGACGGCATAGAGGTTGGTGTCGACCTTGCGGAAGAACAGGTCGCGCTTGATGCCGTCGCCCAGAATCCAGGCCGAGGCGAAGTAATGCTGCACCATGGCCGCATAGCCGTCGTTGGACTGCTTCTCGACATCGACCTTGTTGTTTTCGATTTCCTTGAACTCGACCTTCTGGTACTTCTTGGCGTCGGTGTAAATCGCCGGGCCGGTGAAGGTGGAATAGAAGGAGGACTCTCCGGGCGGCTTGTTGCCGTCGCGCACGAGCTGCAGGTACAGCTGCGGCGAAACCGCGGCCGTGCCGGTATTGACGATGTCGTGGCGCACCGCGATGTCGTAGGCGCCGCGTTTGAGCGTATAGGTCTTGACCAGCTTGACGCCGCCGACTTCAGCCGACTCGAATTTGACTTCGAGCTCGTTCACACCTTCCTTGAGCGAACGCTCGCCGGGCACGACCTTCATCAGGGTCTTGTGCGTGGGGAAGCTGCCGCTGCCGATCAGTCCGGTCTGCGCCACATAAACGCGGCTGGCGCTTTCGTCGAGCAGCACAAAACCCTGGTCCATGTGCGTCTGGTCCATGTATTTGGCAAAGGCCGAGTGCACCAGGGTGCCGCCTTCGCTGTCAAAGGTCAGCGCGAGCACGTCGGTGCTCACCACCACGCGCTCTTTGGTCGCCGCGGGCGCGGTGCTCGGGGCGCCTGTGGGCACGGCACCGGGCGTGGCCGGAGCCGCATTCGAAGAAGCCTGGGGCGCGGGCACCGAAGATGCCGCGGCGCCAGCAACCGGCGCGGAGGCGGTCGACGCAGGCGCCTTGGCGGACTGCGTGCTCGAGGGGAAGAAGGTCGCCTTGTGGCCGTTATAGACCTGCCACTGGTCCCACAGAAGGACCATGGAGAAACCAAATATCACCCACAAGATGGTGCGGCGGATGTCGTTCATGACGGCGTCTTTTTAGAAGGGGTAGGGGCCACGGGTGTGACCAGGCGGGAAAAGAGGGAGGAGCGGGCGAAAGGGCCCGCTGCGGAAGCGGCCGGCGGCACCGGATCGTGCCCGCCTTCACACCAGGGGTGGCAACGGGCCAGGCGATGCAAGGTGAGGTAGCTGCCGACGGCAGCGCCATGCTGCTGCAGCGCCTCAAGGGAATAGGCGGAGCAGGTGGGCTCGAAGCGGCAGGCCGACCCCAGCCAGGGGCTGAGCAACAGGCGATAGCCTTTGACCAGGCCTATCAACAGCGTTTGCGGCAGGCGGACGACAGCGGCCAGCACGGAGTTCATGGTGCTTTGGCCCCTGCCTGCATCAAGGCCTGGACTTCGGCGCGCACCGCCTGCTTGAGCAGCTCGGAAGTGGCGCTGATGAATTCTTTGCGCGAAAAATCACGCCGCAAGCGGACCACATACGCGGCCTGGGGGTACTGATGCGAAAAATCAGCGCTCACGGTGTAGATCTGGCGTTTGATGGCGTTGCGCGTGACAGCCCGTTTGGCCCAGCGTTTGGGAACCATCGCCCCGAGCCAGACGTCCTGGACGGGGAACAGCGACCTTGCCGCGGGGACATCAACAAGGCTGCCGGATTCGGCTTGCACGGGCTGGGCATCGAGCGCATTGCGGTGCAATGCGAAGTGCATTGTTTTTGCAACAATGGCGCCGGCAAGGACTGCCTGGAACTGGGAACGGGTTTGAAGCCGCTGCACGAGCGCCAGGCGTCAGTTCGAAAAACTGCGGATGGCCAGCAAAAACGACAGGCTTAGACAGCCAGGCGTTTGCGGCCTTTGGCGCGGCGTGCAGCGATCACTGCGCGGCCGCCGCGCGTTTTCATGCGCGTCAGGAAGCCGTGCGTACGGGCGCGTTTGACTTTGGAGGGTTGGTATGTGCGTTTCATGATGAGTCCTGGTCCTGTTTGCTWGTTAGCCTATTAGCTTGTTAGCCGTTCAGCTACAAAGCTTCCCCCTCGGCGATTCGAATGATCTTGGTGGCCGTACAACACAACCAACTCTGCAAGTCTGCAAACAGGTATCAAACCCGCTGCGAATCAGGGAAACCCATGATTATCGCAGATTTCCCAACGCTGGCAACAAGTTAGCCCACTCATTGGCGGTAAAGGCTGAGAAGCACCCGGCCGGCCCGCCGAGCCGCGCCGCAGGGCCGCCAGAACCTGCCGGAATCCCCGCCGGAGGCGCCAGAAATAGGTTGAAACCCGAAGCAATTATTTTGTGGATAACTCCCCGTCCGGACTACAATTGCCGGTGCTCAAAATTAACAATATCCACAAGCAGCGACACGCCGCCCGGCCTCTTCTGCCAGGCCGGCAACCCGGCAAAAACCAGCATGAGTGAGGCATCCGTCCAAAACCTGAGCCAGGACTTGTGGCAAAGCTGCGTCGACCATCTGGCGCAGGAATTACCCGAGCAGCAGTTCAACACCTGGATCCGTCCGCTGGTGGTCAACGTCGCGGCCGACCTCTCCAAAGTCACCGTCCTGGTGGGCAATCGCTTCAAACTCGACTGGGTGCGCGCACAGTACGCCGGCCGTATTTCAGCCCTGCTCGAGAAGATTTCCGGCCAGAGCATACCCCTTGAGTTAGCGCTTGCTCCTCGTGAAGCCCCCGTTAAATCAGCTTCTTTGATTCGTAGCTTCGAAGGCTCGAATATTCCCGAGCCCGTCGGCCTGGGCGTGCCCGAAGAAGCCGCCGGCGCGCCTTTCAAGAATCGCCTCAACAGCGCACTGACCTTCGACACCCTGATTGAAGGCACGGCCAACCGCATGGGCCGGGCTGCGGCGCTGCATGTTTCCAGCAGCCTGGGCCAGCTTTACAACCCGCTTTTTATCTACGGCGGCGTCGGTTTGGGCAAGACCCATCTGATGCACGCCATCGGCAATAAACTGCTGSCCGACAACCCCAACGCCAAAGTTCTCTACATCCACGCTGAACAGTTTGTTTCAGATGTGGTTAAAGCTTACCAACGCAAGACTTTTGATGAATTCAAGGAGCGTTACCACTCCCTGGATTTGCTGCTGATCGACGACGTCCAGTTCTTCGCCAACAAGGACCGCACCCAGGAAGAGTTTTTTAACGCTTTCGAGGCCTTGCTGACCAAAAAGTCGCACATCGTGATGACCAGCGACACTTATCCCAAGGGCCTCACGGATATCCACGAGCGCCTGGTGTCACGCTTCGATTCCGGCCTGACGGTCGCCATCGAGCCGCCCGAGCTCGAAATGCGCGTCGCCATCCTGATCCGCAAGGCCGAGGCCGAAGGCGCCTCCATGCCCGAGGAGGTCGCCTTCTTCGTCGCCAAGAACGTGCGCTCCAACGTGCGCGAGCTCGAAGGCGCGCTGCGCAAGATCCTGGCCTACTCCCGCTTCAACCTCAAGGAAATCTCCATCCAGCTGGCCCGGGAGGCCCTGCGCGACCTGCTGTCCATCCAGAACCGGCAGATCAGCGTCGAGAACATCCAGAAGACCGTCGCCGACTATTACAAGATCAAGGTCGCCGACATGTATTCCAAGAAACGGCCCGCCAGCATCGCCCGGCCGCGCCAGATCGCCATGTATCTGGCCAAGGAACTGACCCAGAAGAGCCTGCCCGAGATCGGMGAGCTCTTTGGCGGSCGCGACCACACCACGGTGCTGCACGCCGTCCGCAAGATGTCCGCAGAGCGCCAGCAGATGACCGAGCTCAACCAGCAGCTGCACGTGCTGGAGCAGACCCTGAAGGGCTGAAAGCGCTCCCTATATATGGCACCCATCGCAAATATGGCAAATGAATCCTTTAGCGCTCAGTTTTTCAGGCCCAATCCCCGGCTTAAATGCCTTCACAACAAGTTTGGGGACAACTTTTGAACAACCCATGGTTTATCCACAGAAGCAGATGACAATCGAAAGTTGTTCATATCCGGCAGCAGGCTTCCACGGTATCTGGACACATGGTTAAACAAACGCCAAGTGGTTGATCAAAAAGGGGAAAATGGCGCTATCCACAGATTGGCGCTGCCCTTATCTACTACTACTAATTTGAATTAAAGAATTAAAGATATATACAGAGGAAGTCATGATCGTTCTGAAAGCAACCCAGGATAAAGTTTTGTCGGTACTGCAATCGGTCGCCGGCATCGTTGAGCGCAGGCACACCTTGCCGATTCTGGCCAACGTCCTGATCCGCAAAACCGGCGCGCAAGTGCAGCTCACCACCAGCGACCTCGAAATCCAGATCCGCACCACGGCCGAACTCGACGGCGACGCCGGCAACTTCACCACCACCGTGGGTGCCCGCAAGCTCATCGACATCCTGCGTTCCATGCCCAGCGACCAGACCGTCTCGCTCGAGTCCTCGCAGAACAAGCTGATCCTCAAGGGCGGCAAAAGCCGCTTCACGCTGCAGACCCTGCCCGCCGAAGACTTTCCCCTGGTCCAGGAAGCCGCCAACTTCGGCCCCGGTTTCTCGGTCCCGCAAAAGGTGCTCAAGGAGCTGCTCAACCAGGTCTCCTTCGCCATGGCGGTGCATGACATCCGCTACTACCTCAACGGCATCCTCTTCGTCGCCGAAGGCAAGCAGCTGAGCCTGGTCGCCACCGACGGCCACCGCCTGGCCTTCTCCTCGGCCATGCTCGACGTCGAAGTGCCCAAGCAGGAAGTCATCCTGCCGCGCAAGACCGTGCTCGAAATGCAGCGCCTGCTCAGCGACAAAGAGGGCGCCATCGAGATGCAGTTCGCCGGCAACCAGGCCAAGTTCAGCTTTGAAGGCATGGAGTTCGTTACCAAGCTGGTCGAAGGCAAGTTCCCCGACTACAACCGCGTGATCCCCAAGAACCACAAAAACATCATCACCCTGGGCCGCGTGCCCCTGCTGGCCAGCCTGCAGCGCACCGCCATCCTGACCAGCGAGAAGTTCAAGGGCGTGCGCCTGAACATCGAACCCGGCACCCTGCGCGTGGCCTCCAACAATGCCGAGCAGGAAGAAGCCGTCGACGAGCTCGACATCGACTACGGCGGCGACGCCATCGAAATCGGCTTCAACGTCACCTACCTGATCGACGCCCTGGCCAATATGGACCAGGACATGGTCAAGATCGAACTGGCCGACTCCAACAGCTCCGCGCTGCTGACCATCCCTGACGATGCGGCCTTCAAATACGTGGTGATGCCGATGCGCATCTAGCGCGCTGAACACACGCCGACACCCATCAGACCCGCGACCCTACGCGGGTTTGGTCATTCAAGAGATTGAAGAAATCGAAGCAATTCGAAAAGACATCGCGAAATAAATCCCGAAATTGCTCGCGAAAAGATCGGAAAAGAAGCCGGATATGACTGAAGAAAACAAAGTGAACGAAGCCGAACAGGTGCATGTGTCCGAAGGCGCAGCCACCGAGGAAAGCTCCAATTTCCAGCCCAAGATCGACACCAACCAGGCCGGCGCGTCCGAAGCCTATGGTGAAGGCTCGATCCAGATCCTCGAAGGCCTGGAAGCCGTGCGCAAGCGCCCCGGCATGTACATCGGCGACACCTCCGACGGTACCGGCCTGCACCACCTGGTGTTCGAGGTGGTCGACAACTCCATCGATGAAGCCCTGGCCGGCCACTGCGACGACATCGTCGTCACCATCCACACCGACAACTCCGTCAGCGTCACCGACAACGGCCGCGGCATCCCCACCGGCATCAAGATGGACGACAAGCACGAGCCCAAACGCTCGGCCGCTGAAATCGCCCTGACCGAGCTGCACGCCGGCGGCAAGTTCAACCAGAACAGCTACAAGGTCTCCGGCGGCCTGCACGGCGTGGGCGTGAGCTGCGTCAACGCGCTCAGCAAGATGCTGCGCCTGACGATCCGCCGCGACGGCAAGGTCCACGTGATGGAGTTTTCGCGCGGCTTCGTGCAGAACCGCATCATTGAACAGGTCGACGGCGTCGATGTGTCGCCCATGAAGGTCATGGACGCCACCGACAAGCGCGGCACCGAAGTCCACTTCCTGCCCGACACCGAAATCTTCAAAGAGAACAACGATTTCCACTACGAAATCTTGAGCAAGCGCCTGCGCGAGCTGAGCTTCCTGAACAACGGCGTGCGCATTCGCCTGAAAGACGAGCGCACCGGCAAGGAAGACGACTTCTCCGGCGCCGGCGGCGTGCGCGGTTTTGTGGATTTCATCAACAAAGGCAAGACCGTCCTGAACCCCAACGTCTTCGCGGCCATGGGCGACCGCCAGAGCGACCAGGGCACCAACATCGGCGTCGAAGTCGCCATGCAGTGGAACAGCGGCTATAGCGAACAGGTCCTCTGCTTCACCAACAACATTCCCCAGCGCGACGGCGGCACCCACCTGACCGGCCTGCGCGCGGCCATGACCCGCGTCATCAACAAATACATCGACGACAGCGAGCTGGCCAAAAAAGCCAAGGTTGAAGTCACCGGCGACGACATGCGCGAAGGCCTGTGCTGCGTGCTCAGCGTCAAGGTGCCCGAGCCCAAGTTCAGCAGCCAGACCAAAGACAAGCTGGTCTCCAGCGAGGTGCGCGGCCCGGTCGAAGACATCGTCAGCCGCCTGCTGCACGACTACCTGCAGGAACGCCCCAACGACGCCAAGATCATCGTCGGCAAGATCATCGAAGCCGCCCGTGCCCGCGAAGCCGCCCGCAAGGCCCGCGACATGACGCGCCGCAAAGGCGTGCTCGACGGCATGGGCCTGCCCGGCAAGCTCGCCGACTGCCAGGAAAAAGACCCCGCCATGTGCGAGATCTACCTGGTCGAGGGTGACTCCGCCGGCGGCTCCGCCAAGCAGGGCCGCGACCGGAAGTTCCAGGCCATCCTGCCCCTGCGCGGCAAGATCCTCAACGTCGAAAAAGCCCGCTATGAAAAGCTGCTGACCAGCAATGAAATCCTGACGCTGATCACCGCCCTGGGCACCGGCATCGGCAAGGCCGGCGGCGTCGGCGGTACGGCCGGCACCGACGACTTCAACGTCGCCAAGCTGCGCTACCACCGCATCATCATCATGACCGACGCCGACGTTGACGGCGCCCACATCCGCACCCTGCTGCTGACCTTCTTCTACCGCCAGATGCCCGAGCTCGTCGAGCGCGGCCACATCTACATCGCCCAGCCGCCCCTGTACAAGGTCAAGGCCGGCAAGGAAGAGCAGTACCTCAAGGACACGGCCGCCCTCGACGGCTTCCTGCTGCGCATCGCCCTCAAGGACGCCAGCGTGCAGACCGGCCCCGACGAAAAATCCACGCTCACCGGCGACACCCTGGCCGAACTGGCCCGCAAACACCAGCTGGCTGAATCCGTGATTGCCCGCCTGCGCGGCTTTATGGATGCGGAAGCCTTGCGCGCGATCGCCGACGGCGTGAGCCTCAACCTCGACACCGTGGCCGACGCTGAAGTGTCGGCCGTCGCCCTGCAGGCCAAGCTGCGCGAACTCAACACCACCGGCACCCCCGCCGAAGTGGCCGGCGAGTTCGACACCCGCAACGACAAGCCCATCCTGCGCATCAGCCGCCGCCACCACGGCAACGTGAAGAGCAGCGTGCTGACACAAGACTTTGTGCACGGCGCCGACTACGCCACCCTGGCCGAAGCCGCCGCCACCTTCCGCGGCCTGATCAGCAGCGAAGGCGCGAAAGTCATGCGCGGCGAAGGCGAACGCCAGAAGGAAGAAAAGATCAGCGATTTCCGCCAGGCCATGGCATGGCTCATCGGCCAGGCCGAAAACGCCACGGCACGGCAGCGCTACAAAGGCCTGGGCGAGATGAACCCCGCCCAGCTATGGGAGACGACGATGGACCCGACCGTGCGCCGCCTGCTGCGCGTGCAGATCGACGACGCCATCGAAGCCGACCGCGTCTTCACCATGCTGATGGGCGACGAGGTCGAGCCCCGCCGCGAGTTCATTGAACAGAACGCTCTGCGCGCCGCCAATATCGACGTTTAAGCCAACGAACGCCAACCAGTCTTTTGATACCCATGACCGAAGAAACCACAGCAACCACGGCAACAGCAGCATCCACCGAACGCCCGGCGCTGCCCGACCACCTCTCCACCGACGAGCGCAGCCCGCATTTCGTCAAGGCCATCTTCGAGCACGACGTCGGCATACGCTTTAACGACAAAGAACGCTTCGACGTCGCCGAATACTGCATCAGCGAAGGCTGGATCAAGGTCCCTGTCGGCAACAAGGTCGACCGCAAGGGCAACCCGTTCATGATCAAGCTCAAAGGCAAGGTCGAGTCGTTTTACAAATAAGTAAGCGAACAACAGGCTTGGCCCGCTCGGTGCATTCGCTGATCGGACCTTGATGAACACCATGAAGCAGAACTCCCACAAGAGTCCATTTCATGGTGTTTTTCTTTGCATGAGCAACAAAAACAACAAAAAGCCGTGAGCAGCAACTGCATCGCCGTCATCGACTTCGAAACCACAGGCCTCTCGCCCGCCATGGGTGACCGCGCCACCGAAGTCGCCATCGTGCTGGTGGACCAGGCCAGCGGCAAGGTGGTCGACAGCTTCCAGAGCCTCATGAACGCGGGGCGCTACATCCCGTCCTTTATCGAAAGCCTGACCGGCATCAGCAACGCCATGGTCGTCGCCGCACCCTCGGCCGATACCGTGATGAGGGAAGCCAGCCGCTTTGTCGCTAACGCCCCCATGGTGGCCCACAACGCCTCCTTTGACCGCCGCTTCTGGGAAGCCGAGCTGGGCTTGGCAGGCGAGAAGACCGCAAACCAGCCCTTTGCCTGCACCATGCTGGTCGCCCGAAGGCTGTACCCCCAGGCGCCCAGCCATAAGCTCGGCGTGCTGATCGACTACCACCACCTGCCCAAAGCCGGCCGCGCCCACAGGGCCATGGCCGATGCGGAGATGGCAGCTTCCTTGTTGGGGAAGATTCAGGATGACTTGCGCAGCCGGCACCGGGTGGCCAAACCTGATCATGGTTTGTTGCTGGCGTTGCAGCGGTGTGCCAAGCCGGCTGTGCCGGCGTTGATGTCTAAGTATGCGGACGCGTGAGAAGGCTGTCCGCGCTTGCGATGGCTTGTGAGCTTGAGGGTCTTTGAATTGCAATGCCCAGGTTGCGAAGCTAAGCTTTTCCCTCCCAACCAACAAGGACAAAGCCCATGCCCAACACCCCCACCCTCCCCGAAAGCATCATCTCCCACGTCTCCATAGGCACCAACGATTACGAGCGCGCCAAGGCCTTCTACACGGCCGTGCTGGGCGCGCTGGGGATCAAGGTGATCATGGAGCACCCTGGAGCCGTGGCGTTCGGGCGCGCTTATCCGGAGTTCTGGGTGGGTGTGCCGCATGACGGGGGCAAGGCGCATGTGGGCAATGGCTCGCACTTTGGCTTCCTGGCCGTGTCCAGGGCCCAGGTCGATGCCTTTTATGCCAAGGCGCTGGAACTGGGCGGGCAGGGGGATGGCGCGCCGGGGCCGCGGCCGATGTATGGGCCGCAGTATTACGGCTGTTTTGTGCGTGACCTGGATGGGCACAAGATCGAGGCGCAGTTCTCGGACATGTCCGCTGCGGGCTGACAGACCGATTAAGCGCCAGGCCTCGCCTTGTCGCGCGGGGGTACGGGGCGCTGTCTGACACCGGCGGGTTTTAGGGGTTTCCAGAATGGGTTGATATGGGCCGGCTTTGCATCGCCGGCGTGTGTTCAACCCTTTTCTTTTTCTTCTGGAGGCCTCCATCATGGAATCTTCTTCGCTTCGCCCGCTGGCGATTGTCACGGGCGCTTCTTCGGGCATTGGCTACCACCTGGCCCAGCGCGCGGCCCAGGAGGGCTTTGACCTGGTGATCGCGGCGGACCAGCCGCTGGATGCCGCCGTGCTGGACTTTCGTGCACTGGGCGCGCAGGTGGACGCGGTGCAGGTTGACCTGGCCACGCGCGAGGGCCTGGAGGCCTTGCTGGCGGCCGTGCGGGGCCGCACGGTGGATGCGCTGCTGGCCAATGCCGGGCACGGCCTGGGCCACGGCTTCCTGGACCAGGATTTTGCCGAGGTGCTGCATGTGGTCAACACCAATATCTCAGGCACGATTTATTTGGTGCAAAAGGTGGGGCAGGCCATGCGCCTGCAGCGCCGGGGCCGCATCCTGCTGACGGGTTCGATCGCGGGCTTCACGCCGGGCAGCTTCCAGGCGGTCTACAACGGCAGCAAGGCCTTTATCGATTCGTTCGCGGCGGCGCTGCGCAATGAGCTCAAGGACACCGGCATCACGGTGAGCTGTTTGATGCCGGGCCCGACGGACACGGCGTTCTTTGCCCGCGCCGGCATGCTGGACACCAAGGTCGCGACGGACAGCAAGATGGACCCGGCCGAGGTCGCGAAGATCGGCTTCAAGGCGATGATGGACGGCGAGGCCGACGTGGTGGCGGGCCTGAAGAACAAGCTGGAGGTGGCGATGGCCAAGGTCACGCCCTCGCAAGTCTCAGCCGAGCAGCACCGCAAGATCGCCGAGCCGGGCACGGCGACACCGGTTGAACACGCCTGAACCCCTTTTTTTTAAACCCCTTCACAAGGAGACACACACCATGGCGAACAAACCCGGCAAACCGAACATCCAGCGCAGCGTGGGCATCACCGGCACCGCTGCCGACCCGACCATTGAGCAGGAAGACACCAACACCGGCACCGGCACGGACCCCAAGGCCTCATCAGGCCACGGCGGCAAGGTGGAAAACGACTTCAACCAGATGGGCGAACAAAAACCCACACAGAAGAACGAGGGCCAGCGCACGGCCAACAGCCGCAGCGACCGGGAGTCGCATGTGGGCGGCAGCAACCAGCTGCAGTCGCGCCGGGGTACGACGGGGCGCTGAGGGGTGGGGACACGTTTGGGACAGCCATCCTGAACAGCCCTGAACAGAAGTGACCGTGGAAAATTTCAATCACCACAGCGGCGACCACCTGGCGCTGGACAGCGCGAAGATCTACTTTGAGGTCCATGGCGACAGCGCGGACCCGCCGCTGCTGTTCCTGCACGGAGGGCTGGGCACGCTGCGGGATTTCAACGACGTGCTGCCGCGGCTGGCAAAGCGCTTCAGGGTGATAGGCCTGGACAGCCGCGGCCACGGCAAATCGACATTGGGGACGGCGGCGATGAGCTACCAGCGGCTGGCGCTTGACGCCGCCGGCGTGCTGCGGCACCTGGGCGTTGAGCGCTACAGCGTGCTGGGTTTCAGCGACGGCGGCATCACGGCCTTGCGCATGGCCGCGCAGGCGGATGCGCGTATCGACCGGCTGGTGGCCATAGGCACCGACAAGATGCTCAAGCCCGACGACCCGGTGCGCAAGCTGCTGGCCGGCGTCACGGCGGAAAGCTGGACGAAAAAATTCCCCGAGACGGTGGCGCTGTACCAGGCGCTCAACCCGCAGCCCGACTTCAAGGCGCTGGTCAATGCCGTCGTGCCGATGTGGCTGGACGACAGCGGCAACGGCTACCCCGGCGACAGCGTCAGGCGGATACGCTGCCCCTTGCTGGCGGTTCGCGGCGATGAAGACCCCCTGGTCTCGCGCGCCAGCGTGTTCGAGCTGGTGGAGCAGGTGCGGGGTGCGAAGCTGCTGAACATCCCCTTCGCGGGCCATGAGGCGCACAAGGACCAGGCGGAGCTGGTGATGGCGAGCGTGAACCGCTTCCTGGAATGAGGGCTTCCGGGGCGCATCTTTACCTGGCGCTGAGGCAATTCCTTACAAACCGCAACACGGCGGACGCACAGCCCTAAGCCGGGCGGCGCAGCATCAAACCCTTGTTGATTTGTTGTTGCTGATGATGGAGTGCCTGCCATGAAGAAGATTGCCGACTTTCTGTTCCGACCGCGCTACCTGCGCGCCATCCCCTCGCTGGTGGTGCTGACCACGGCCATGGCCTGGGGTGTGGCGCCGGACCCGGATGCGATGGACACGGCGCAGAAGGCCGAAAAGCGGGCGGGTGTGAGCCTGTCGCTGAACCATGCGGCCATGGGCAGCAGCCCCAAGGACACGGCGCTGGACAAGCCCGAACAGGCCTGAGCGGCCTCACCGCCTCAAAGGTTCAAGGCTTGGCCGCAATCACCCAGCGGCTGATCTTGCCGACCACGTCGGCCTCCAGTCCGTTAAAGCCGTGGTAGGCCATGGCCTCGCAGGGGTCACCGCGGCTCTGGCCGCCGCTTACGCGGATGAGTTCGGCCTTCGGGGTTTTGGCGAGCTTCTCCATCAACATCGGCATGTCGCTGAAAAGGCAGACCTTGCAGCCGTCGCTTTCATGGTGGACCACGAGCACGGGGATGGCGAGTTTTTCGAGCGGCATTTGGGGCACGGCGCGGCCCTTGGGGTCGACCAGGATGGTGGAGGTCAGCACCAAGCCGTCGGGGCCGCCCTGGGCCGGTGCGGCCTCGGTGGCGATGTAGGCGGCCGACTGGGTGCCGCGGCTGGTGCCGACCAGCCATACAGGCACGGGTGATTGCTGTTTCAGCCAGGCAATGAGGGCCAGCACGTCGGCACTGTGTTCCGGCTTTTGCCGGTTGCCGCTCAGGTAGGGCGGCGACTGTTTGTCGGAGGGCGCGTCGATGACGGCGACGGCCAGGCCGGCATCGGCGAACTGCTGGCGCGTGCGCACCAGGAAGTTGCCGCCGCCCCCGGCGAAGCCGCCGCCGTCGGTAATCTGCAGGCCGCCATGGCCGCCGGCCATCAGGATGACAGAGGCCTTGGGCGGGCCCGAGGGGGCGATGTAGACAAACCGCTGGGTGACGCCGGGACGCGTGGGAATGTCGACGACGCGGGGCGCTGCCGCGCTTTGCGCAAAAGCGGACTGGCCAGCCAGGGTCAGCAGCAGGCCGGCGGCGAGGGCGCGTAAGAGGTGTCTGCGTGGCATGGGCGCTTTCCGGGGCAGGGGTTGCCGCCAATATAGCCGCGGCGGCCCGGCCCGTGAGCCGGGTTTGCACGCAGTGGCGGCGCTTCCTACAATGACTCATATATGAACGCCGCCATGCCCCAACCCAGCGCCGCCAGCCCTTCCGTACAAGCCGCCCTGCTGGCCGGCGAGCCCGAACGGGCCGCCTACCGCGACTACGCCCAGCCCGGCCTCGACRGGGTGCGCACTTTCTATCGCAACAACCACCAGCACCAGACGCTGGACTTTGTACTGGCCAAAAAGGCGCAGTGGCTGGGCTTCACGCAGCGCGAGATGACACCCTGGGCCGCGCTGGAATTCCTCAACACCCTGGTCGACGAGTCGGACCCCGACATCGAGCTGCCGCAGATCAGCCACCTGCTGCAAACGGCCGAAGCGATACGCGCCGACGGCCATCCGGACTGGTTTGTGCTGACGGGCTTTATCCACGACCTGGGCAAGGTGTTGTGCCTGTTCGGCGAACCGCAGTGGGCGGTGGTGGGGGATACCTTTCCGGTGGGGTGCCGCTTCTCGGAGCGCGTCGTCTACCCGGAGTACTTCGCGCTGAATCCCGACAGCGCGGATGCGCGCTACAACAGCGAGAACGGTATCTACACGCCCGGCTGCGGGCTGGATGCTGTGCACATGTCATGGGGGCATGACGAGTACTTGTACCAGCTGATGAAACCTTATTTGCCGCTGCCTGCGCTGTACATGATCCGGTATCACTCGTTTTATGCGTGGCATAGGGAAGGGGGGTATGGGCATTTGGCCGATGCCCAGGATGTGGCGCACCTGCCGTGGGTGCAGAGATTCAATCCTTATGACCTTTATTCGAAGAATGAGCGGCCGCCGGTTCTGGCGGAGTTGAAGCCTTATTACGACGAGCTCATGGCTAAATATTTGCCTGCTCAGCTGAAGTTGTAGTTTGCTTCCAGCGGGGGTGCCCTCTGCTGAGTWTTGCTGGCCGGGRTCGCCCGGCGGCGACTCACTTTTCTTTGCTTCGCCAAAGAAAAGTAAGCAAAAGAAAGGCGACCCGCAGTCTGGGTCCCTACGCTTCGCTACGGGCAACCTGCGGTGCTCGACTACGGCGGGGTCTCGCTAAACTCGCTACGCTGCGCTTCGCTCAGAC
>NZ_JBFUBU010000038.1:0-79306 GCF_056405595.1 Polaromonas sp. P1_G1 | reverse complement strand
CCCGCCCCCAAGGTGGATATCGCGCTGGAGCAGGAGAAGAAGCGCAAGCTCGCGCAGGAACAGAAGGAAGCGGAAGCCCTGAAAGAAAAGCAGAAGGCTGAACTGCAAGCCAAAAAAGACAAAGACGCGGAAAAACAAAAAGCCGCCGAGAAAGCCGCAGAGAAAAAGGCCAAGGAAGACCTGGCCAAACGCAAGGCGGCGGAAGACGCCAAAAAACTGGAAGCCCAGAAGGACAACAAGGAAGCCGCGCAGCAAAAAGCCGCCCAGGCCGCCGCGGAAAAAGTGCGCCAGGAAAACCTGCGCCGCATCACCGGCATGGCCGGCGCCACCGGGGATGCGGAATCCAAGGGCACAGCGCAAAAATCCAGCGGTGGCTCCACGACTTACGGCGCGATCGTCAGGGCGGCCATCAAGCCCAACGTGGTATTCACCGAGGACTTCACCGGCAATCCGATGGCGAAGGTGGAGGTCCGCCTGACGCTGGACGGCACCGTCATCAGCCAGCGGCTGGTTCAATCGAGCGGCAACAAAGCCTGGGATGATGCCGCCATCAACGCCATCATCCGCACCCGCGTCATGCCGCGGGACGTCGACGGGCGCATACCCGACACCACGCTGATCCTGGAAATGCGGCCGCGCAACTAGCGCCGGCCGTCAATTCAAGCCTTGCCCGCGCCCGCGTGAAGGGGCGCCCGGCTCATTCGTAAACGATCTGCACCAGCCCCCTGTCGGCCTGCGCCATCCAGCTGGCCAGCGCCGCATCGGTCGGGAAGAATTTCGCCGCCTCGCCCAGGTGCAGTTCTGCCGTCGCGCCGCCTTCGGTGTTTTGCCGCCTGAGGCTCAGGCGCACCGGCAGGCCGCGGCTGATCTCGCCCTGGTCGGACATTTCGCGGCGCGGCGGGAAATCGCGCACCAGCCGTGATATGTCGGGCGCGCTGCCGTTGACGGCGACACGCAGGTATTTGCCGAACTTGCAGCGCGCGGTTTCCAGGTCCCACACCTGCGTGACCTTGAAGCGGCGGCCGAAGCGCTCCGACGCGCCCTGCAGCGTGCCCTGCACGATCACCAGTTCGTCGTCCTTCAGCAGGTTGCGGTTGGTGTTGAAGGTCGCTTCGTCCACGGAAGCTTCTAGCACGTCGGTCTTGTCGTCGAGCTTGAAGATGATCAGCTTGCCGCGGTTGCCGTTGATGATGCGCAGGTCGCTCAAAATCGCGGCCAGCAGCTGCGGCTCGCGCGAATCGATCAGGTCCTCGATCTTGCGCTTGGCGAACTGGCGCACCTCGGTTTCCACCTCGTCGAACAAATGGCCCGAGAGGTAAAAGCCGATGGCGGTTTTTTCCTGCACCAGGCGCGCCTTCACGCCGAAAGGCATGGCTTCGACCAGCGGCGGCTCCTGGGTGCTGGCGGCGTGCGAGTCGGACATGTCGAAAAGCCCGCCCTGGTTGGCGTTGGCTTCGGTCGCCGCGGCGAACTCAAAAGCCCGGTCCACCGAGGCCAGCAGGGAAGCGCGGTTGAGCTGCAGGTTGTCGAAGGCGCCGCCCTTGATGAGGGCTTCCACCGTGCGCTTGTTGAGCCGGCTGCGGTCCACACGCACGCAAAAATCGTAAATCGAAGTGAAGGGGCCGCCTTCCTTGCGCGCCGCGACAATCGCGGCAATCGCCTGCTGGCCGGTGCCCTTGATGGCCCCCAGGCCGTAGCGCACCGAGGTCGCGCTGATGGGCTCGAAGCGGTATTCGCCGCGGTTGACGTCGGGCGACTCGAACTGGAGGCCCATCTTCTGCGCGTCGCCGAACAGGATCTTGAGCTTGTCGGTGTCGTCCATTTCCACCGTCATGTTGGCGGCGAAGAACTCGGCGGTGTAGTGCACCTTGAGCCAGGCCGTGTGGTAGGCCAGCAGCGCATAGGCGGCGGAGTGCGACTTGTTGAAGCCGTAGCCCGCGAATTTTTCCATCAGGTCGAAAACCTCGTCGGCTTTCTCTTCGCTGAGGCCGCCCTCGCCCGCGCCCTTGCGGAAGATCTCGCGCTGGGCATCCATTTCCTCTTTTTTCTTCTTGCCCATGGCGCGGCGCAGCAAGTCGGCGCCGCCCAGCGAGTAGCCGCCCAGGATCTGCGCGGTCTGCATCACCTGTTCCTGGTAGACCATGATGCCGTAGGTCTCTTCGAGGATGGCCTTGACGCGCGGATCCGGATATTCGGGCACTTCCTTGCCCTGCTTGCGCGCGATGTAGGTCGGGATCAGCTCCATCGGCCCCGGGCGATACAAGGCGTTCATCGCGATCAGGTCTTCCAGGCGGTCCGGCTTGGCGTCTTTCAGCATGCGCTGCATGCCGATACTTTCAAACTGGAACACGGCTTCGGTCTGCCCCCGGCCGAAAAGCTCATAAACCTTGCGGTCGTTGAGCGGCAGGTCCTCGAACTTGAAGTCTTTTTGCGCCGGGTGGCGCGCGATGATGAATTCCCTGGCGATCTCCAGGATGGTCAGCGTGGCCAGGCCCAAGAAGTCGAACTTGACCAGGCCTATGGCCTCCACGTCGTCCTTGTCGAACTGGCTCACGGCGGAGTCGCTGCCGGGCTGGGCATACAAAGGACAGAAATCGGTCAGCTTGCTGGGCGCGATCAGCACGCCCCCGGCGTGCATGCCGACGTTGCGCGTCAGGCCTTCGAGCTTTTGCGCGAGTTCCAGCAGCGTGTGCACGTCCTCTTCCTTGCGCTCGCGTTCGGCCAGGACGGGCTCCTGCTCCTTCGCCTGCTCAATCGTGATGTGCTGGCCCGGCTTGTTGGGAATCAGCTTGGAGATGCCGTCGCAAAAGCCGTAGGGAAAGTCCAGCACGCGGCCCACGTCGCGGATGGCGGCGCGCGCCGCCATGGTGCCGAAGGTCACGATCTGGCTGACGGCCTCCTTGCCGTATTTGTCCTTCACGTAGTCGATCACGCGGTCGCGGTTGCTCTGGCAGAAGTCGATGTCGAAGTCGGGCATGGACACCCGCTCCGGGTTCAGGAAGCGCTCGAACAGCAGGTTGTACTGCAGCGGGTCCAGGTCGGTRATCTTCAGCGAATACGCCACCAGCGAGCCCGCGCCGGAGCCCCGGCCCGGCCCAACCGGGCAGCCGTTGTTCTTGGCCCAGTTGATGAAGTCGCCGACGATCAGGAAGTAGCCGGGGAAGCCCATCTTGAGGATGGTGTTGATCTCGAACTCCAGGCGCTTGACGTATTCGGGCCGCTTCTGGTCGCGCAAAGCCGCGTCGCGGTACAGGTGCGCCAGGCGCTCCTCCAGGCCTTCAAACGAGGCCTGGCGGAAGTATTCATCAATGGGCATGCGCACGCCGCCGACTTCGGGCGTCGGGTAATCGGGCAGCATGGGCTTGCCCAGTTCCAGCGTGAGGTTGCAGCGCTTGGCGATCTCCAGCGTGTTGGCCAGGGCCGTGGGCACGTCGGCGAACAGCGCCTGCATCTGCTCGGCCGACTTGAAGTACTGCTCGCGCGTGAACTTGCGCACGCGCCGTGTGTTGCCCAGGATCTCGCCTTCCGAGATGCAGACGCGCGCCTCATGCGCCTCGTAGTCTTCGTAGGTCAGGAACTGCACCGGATGCGTCGCCACCACCGGCAGCTTGAGCCGCGCCGCAAGCTGCACCGCCGCCGCCACATGGCGTTCGTCGTCGGGCCGCTGGGCGCGCTGCAGTTCCAGGTAAAAACGGTGGGGGAACAGGCCCGCGAAATACAGCGCGCATTCCACGGCGCGGGCACTGTCGCCCTGCAGCAGCGCCTGGCCCACGGAGCCGCCCTGTGCCCCTGACAGCGCGATCAGGCCTTCGCCCAGTTCCTGCAACCATTCGAGCTTGACCACCGCCTGGTCGCGCACCACGTTTTTGGTCCAGGCCCGCGTGAGGATTTCGGAGAGGTTGAGGTAGCCCTGGCGGTTCTGCACCAGCAGCAGCAGGCGCGCGGCGGGCGTGGCGGCGTCCTTGCCCGGCACCTGCATCCAGATGTCGGCGCCAATCAGGGGTTTGACGCCCGCGCCGCGCCCTTCCTTGTAGAACTTGACCGTACCGAACAGGTTGCTCAGGTCGGTGATGGCCAGCGCCGGTTGCCGGTCGGCGGCCGCTGCGGCCACGATTTCATCGATGCGGTTGGTGCCGTCGACGACGGAAAATTCGGTGTGGAGGCGCAAATGGACAAACATGAAGGCCATTTTAGGGCCGAGGCTGTCCGCTGAAGGGCCGCAGCCCGGTGCAAGGGCATGCATGCCTGCCTACAATCAAACGCATCATGCAAATCCTGAACATTGCAGCCTACAAATTCGTCGCGTTGGCCCAGCCGGCGGCGCTGCAGGCCAGCCTGGCCGAACGGCTGCAGGGCCATGCCATCAGGGGCACGGTGCTGCTGGCCGAAGAAGGCATCAACCTCTTCCTGGCCGGCCCGGCCGGCGATATTCATGATTTTTTGGCATGGTTGAAACAGGATGCGCGTTTTGCCGACCTGCAGGCCAAGGAAAGCTGGTCGGGCGCCCAGCCCTTTCGCAAGCTGCTGGTCAAGGTCAAGCCGGAAATCATCCGCATGAACCACCCGGCCGTGCAGCCCGCCGCGGGACGCGCGCCGGCGGTGGACGCCGCCACGCTCAAGCGCTGGCTGGACGCCGGCCACGACGACACGGGCCGCCCCGTGGTGACGCTGGACACCCGCAATGACTTCGAGGCCGACGTCGGCACCTTCCGCCATGCCATCGACTGGCGCATCCGCAAATTCACCGAGTTTCCCGAAGCCCTGCTGGGGCACAAAGAGGAACTCGCCGGCAAGACCGTGGTGAGTTTTTGCACCGGCGGCATTCGCTGCGAGAAAGCCGCCATCCTGATGCGCGAAGCCGGGGTGGAGAACGTCTGGCAGCTCGACGGCGGCATCCTCAAATATTTCGAGGAGAGCGGGCGCGCGCATTTTGAGGGTGAATGTTTTGTTTTTGACGAGCGCCGTGCCGTGGACCCGGAGCTCAAACCCCAGGTCAACCCCGCCCGCCAAGCCCTTGCACCCGTCCCCTGCCGTCCCTCGACCCGAAGTTTTCGGGCTTTTGTCTGACAGCTGAGTCCAAAGCCCCGTGCGAAGCTTTTGAGTCGTTCGCATCCCACGTCCGCCCGCCGTCCCCTTTTTAACGGTAGCCACCATGCCCACAGACACTTCCCCCGCGCGCCACCAGGCCGCCCATGCATCGCCCTCCCCGCTCGCCAGGCGCTTCAGCGCCGTGCGCCAGCAAACCGAGGCGCTGATCCAGCCCCTGAGCCCCGAAGACTGCCAGTTGCAGTCCATGCCGGACGCCAGTCCGGCCAAATGGCACCTGGCCCACCTGACCTGGTTCTTCGAGACCTTTATCCTCGAACGCTTTGAGCCCGGCTTCGCGCCTTTTGATCCGGGCTTTCGTGTGCTGTTCAACAGCTATTACAACGGCGTGGGCGACAAATACCCCAGGCCCAAGCGCGGCCTGATCAGCCGGCCCTCGCTGGACGAGGTKCTGGCCTACCGCGCGCAGGTCAACCAGCGCATGCTGGCGGTGATCGCCGCCGTAGAAGCCGGCACCGACGGCGCGCAGCAGCGGGAGCTCACCGAACTGGTGACCTTGGGCCTGCACCACGAACAGCAGCACCAGGAACTGCTGCTGACCGACATCAAGCATGCGCTCTCCTTCAATCCGGCGCGCCCGGCCTACGCGAGCCGCTGGCCGCTGGCCGGCATACACCCGCAGCCGGTGGACTGGCTGCGCCACGAGGCCGGCCTGGTGGAACACGGTTTTGACGCGGCGCGCGACGGCGAATTCGCCTTCGACAATGAAACGCCGCGCCACAAGGCCTATGTGGCGGCCTTCGAGCTGGCCAGCCGCCCCGTGACCAACGGCGAAATCATGGCCTTCATCGCCGACAAGGGCTACCAGCGCCCCGAGCTGTGGCTGTCCATGGGCTGGGACTGGGTCATCGAGAACAAGGTCAGCCTGCCCTTTTACTGGCAAGGCGATGAAGGCAGCTACCAGCACTTCACGCTGCAAGGCCTGATAGACGTCGACCCGAACACGCCGGCCTGCCATCTCAGCTATTTTGAAGCCGACGCCTTTGCGCGCTGGGCCGGCGCGCGCCTGCCCACCGAATTTGAATGGGAGCTGGCCGCGCGCGGCCTCCCCGCCGGCCCCGCCCCGCAAGGCAACTTTGTGGAGACATCCGCCTTCCACCCATTGCCGCAGCAAGAGGGCAGCCACGGCCTGCCCGCGCAGATGTTCGGCGACGTGTGGGAGTGGACCCAGTCCAACTACAACCCCTACCCCGGCTACAAGCCCTGGGAAGGCCTGGTGGGCGAATACAACGGCAAATTCATGTGCAACCAGTTTGTGCTGCGCGGCGGCTCCTGCGCCACGCCGCAAAGCCATATGCGCGCGAGTTACCGCAACTTCTTCCCGCCCGATGCGCGCTGGCAGTTCAGCGGCCTGCGCCTCGCGCGTGACCTGCAGGTCGCCTGAACCAGCACGGAATTCAACCCGCCGTGAATTTCCGCTCCGGCAGCGGAATGAATTCGGTCTCGCCAGGCACCTCTCCCATGGCCTGCGCTTCCCAGTCCTCGCCGGCCTGCACGATGCGCTCCTTGCGGCTGGAGACAAAGTTCCACCACATGAAGCGGTGCGCATCGAGCGCGTCGCCGCCTATCACCACCAGGCGCGTCGCCACCCCCGCGCTGAGCTGCACGGACGCGCCGGGCGTGAGTGTCGCCAGGGTGTGCATGGCCAGCGGCTCGCCGTCGACCAGCAGGTCGCCGTCCACCGCATACAGCGCCATCTGCTCGGCCAGCGGCGGCAGCGTGAAAGGCGTGCCGGCGGCCAGGGCCACGTCGAGGTAAAGCGTTTTGGAAAAAGTCTTGACGGGCGAAGTTTCCCCAAAAGCCTCGCCGACCAGGATGCGCACCCGGGCGCCGTCCACCGTGGTGGAAGGAATCGTTTCCGCCGGCGTGTGGGAAAACACGGGTGCCGTTTCTTCAAACTCCCTGGGCAATGCCGCCCACAGCTGCAGGCCGTGGTTCACATAGGCAGTGCCGCGCAGGTCTTCGGGCGCGCGCTCGGAATGCACGATGCCGCGGCCCGCGGTCATCCAGTTGATGGCGCCGGGCTCTATGCGCTGGGCCGAGCCCAGGCTGTCGCGGTGCATCATGGCGCCCTCGAACAGGTAGGTGACCGTCGCCAGTCCTATGTGCGGGTGCGGCCGCACGTCGTGGTTGGTGCCGGGCTGCTCGGTCACGGGGCCGAAATGGTCAAAAAAGATGAAGGGGCCGACGGACTGCTGCAGCGCCGAAGGCAGCAGCCGGCGCACCATGAAGCCGCCGCCCAGGTCTTTGTGGTGGCCCGTGAGTTTGAGTGCAACGCTCATGGCAGGCGCTCCAGTTCGGTGGTGATTTCGGTCGTGACCGTGGTCATGAGTTTGTGCACGGGGCACTTCTGCGCCACGGCGTGCAGTTCCTGCAGCTGGGCGTCGGTCAAATCACCCTTGATCTGGAGTTTGGCCGCGAGCTTGTATACACCGCTGCGCTCCTGTGAATCCTCGCGTTCAATGCGCGTCTGGATGTCCTCGACCGGGATGCCCTTTTTGCGGGCGTACCACATCACGGTCAGGGCCTTGCAGGCGCCCAGCGCCGCATCGTAGAGGTCGTGCGGACTGGGACCGGTGTCGGCGCCGCCTTCGGCCTCGCTGACGTCGGCGGTAAAGCTGTGGTTGCGGATCTGCAGCTGCTGCGCCATCGCAGCGGTGAGATCGCGTTGGAGTTCAATGGTCATGGGGTTCCTGTGCGCTAGCGAAAAAGCCGGGTCACGGCGCGAACTTCGCCGCGACGCCGGCAACACGTTCGCCGAAGCTGCGGGCCGTTTCCAGGTCGCCGGCGGACATCTCGCCGGCGCCGGCATCGGACGGCGACTGCGCGATGGCGCCGCTGTAAGAGCCCAGGTAGTTGGTGTCGTTGCGCAGCGCGGCCTTGCTGTTGCTGGGCATCATGCCCTGGCTGACCCAGATGCCGCCGTGCTGCATGGCCAGCGTGAACAGGTAGTTCAGCGTGGAGAGTTTGTCGCCGTTCATCGCGGCGCTGTTGGTGAAGCCGGCGAACAGCTTGTCTTTCCAGGCCTGGCTGTACCAGGGCTTGGACGAAGCATCGGCAAATTTCTTGAACTGCCAGCTGACGTTGCCCATGTAAGTGGGCGAGCCCATGATGATGGCGTCGGCGGCATTCAGGGTTTCCCAGCCGCCTTCGGGCAGGTTGCCGTCGGCATCTATGGCCAGCAGCTCGGCGCCCGCACCTTCGGCCACCGACTGCGCCATGCGCTGGGTGTGGCCGTAGCCGGAGTGGTAAATCACGACAACTTTGGGCATTCGGGGCTTTCGCGGGGAAAGGATAAAGAAGATAAAGAAGATAAAGAAACGAGCAAACAAAAGGGCTGCAGCCCGGGTATGAACTCCCTCGCTGCAGCCCGTTTGTGGATCAGCCTTTGCGCTGGCCGTCCACACTCCAGGCGCCGCCGCCGAAAGCCGCGATGCTGAACAGGCCGCCGACGATGGCCATATTCTTGAAGAAGGCCATCTGTTGCGTGGGGTCGACCCAGAAGGCATGGAAGACGCAGGTGATGACGACCGTGAAAACGCCGATGGCCAGCGCGGCCCAGCGCGTCTGGAAGCCAACGGCCAGAAGAATGCCCAGGCCGAGTTCCACCACGATGGCGATGGCGGCCGCGACTCCAGGCAGCGGCACACCTTTGGAGGCGATGTAGCCGACCGTTCCGGTAAAGCCGGCGATCTTGCTGAAGCCGGCGGGCACGAACAGCAGCGCCACCAGCAGGCGGCCGATCAGGGAGAGAGGGTTTTGCAGGGAATTGAGCATGGTGAGTCCTTGTTAATGAAGTAAACGGGGGAAATGATGGAGGAAAAAAACACTCTGGGCAAGCGCCATGCGCCTATGCGCATTCAGCGCTTGCCCCGGGTGATGGGTTACAGGGTGTTATCGGGCCCTGCAGGTTCAGGGCGCCAGGTCAAACACCAGCACTTCGGCGTCCCGGCCATGGGCCAGTTGCAGCGTCGCTTCCGACTGCAGCGCCGCGGCGTCGCCCGCCTTCAGCAGCTGGCCGTTGACTTCCAGTTGCCCGCGGATCAGGTGCACATAGGTCTTGCGTGCCGCGCTCAAGGCCAGCGTGGCGCTTTCCGTACCGTCAAACAGGCCGGCATGCAGCCGGGCATCGGCATGGATCAGCACGGAGCCTTTGGCGCCGTCGGGCGAAGCCACCAGACGCAGGGTGCCGCGCTTTTCGGCATCGGCAAAGGTCTTTTGTTCATAGCTCGGGGGAATGCCGGTCACATTGGGTTCGATCCAGATCTGCAGGAAGTGCGTGGTCTGGCCGTCGGCGTGGTTGAACTCACTGTGCTGCACGCCGGTGCCGGCGCTCATGCGCTGCACGTCGCCGGGCGGAATGCCCTTGATGTTGCCGATGCTGTCCTTGTGGGCAAGCTCACCGCTCAGCACATAGCTGATGATTTCCATGTTCTGGTGGCCATGGGTGCCAAAGCCGCGGCCGGCCGCGATGCGGTCCTCATTGATGACACGCAGGTTGCCGAAACCCATGTGGGCCGGGTCGTAGTAGCCGGCGAACGAAAAGGAGTGGAAGGATTTGAGCCAGCCGTGGTCGGCGTAACCGCGTTCGCTGGAAGTTCTTAAAGTCATCATGAGGTGCTCCTTTCAAGGTGCGTTGAAAATGCGTTGTGATTCGTTTGCAATGACTCCAATGTAGGCGCGGGGACCCCGCTTTCCATTGCCGCGCTTTGATGGCATCATTCAAATTATTTGAATCATTCTTATGGCAACGATCAACAACCGCGTGCGCGACGCCCTGACGCCGGAAACCCTGGGACTGATAGGCGCCATTCACAGCGCCGGCAGCATGGCGGCGGCGGCGCGTGAACTGGGCCTGGTCCCCAGTGCCCTGACCTACCGCATCCGCCAAGTGGAGGACGCACTGGACGTGCTGCTGTTCGACCGATCTTCACGCCAGGCGAAACTGACCGAAGCCGGCAAGGAACTGCTGCGCGAGGGCAACCGCCTGCTGGCGGAACTCGACGCCGTGGCCAACCGCGTCAAACGCGTCGCTACGGGCTGGGAACCGCAGCTCACGCTGGCGGTCGACAGCGTGATCTCGCGCACCACGGTGATGGAGCTGTGCGAGGCTTTTTTCGCACTGAACCCGCCCACCCGCCTGCGCCTGCGCGAGGAAGCGCTGTCGGGCACGCTCGAGGCGCTCACCTCTGGCCAGGCCGACCTGGCCATAGGCGTGGCCATCGAGCCAGCGGTAAACACCTCGGTGCAGCACAGGACGCTGGGCAGCATCCATTTCATTTATGCGGTGGCGCCGCACCACCCGCTGGCACAGGCTCCGGAGCCCGTGACCGACGCCATGCTGATGCCGCACCGCGCCGTGGCGGTCGCCGATTCGGTGCAGCGCGGCAGCGGCATCACCGTGGGTCTGCTGGGCGGGCAGTACATCTTCACCGTGCCCGGCATGCAGGAAAAACTGCAGGCGCAACTGCGCGGACTGGGCGGCGGCTTCTTGCCCGAATACCTGGCGCGCCCCCACGTCATCACCGGGCGGCTGGTGGAAAAGCGCATGCAGCGCGCCCCGCGCCAGGTGCCCATGAGTTATGCCTGGCTGCGCGCGCCCGACGGCAAGGAGGGGCGCGCACTGCAGTGGTGGCTCAAGCAATTGGAGAGCGCGGCCACGCGAAAAGCACTGCTGGAACGGGATTAGTATCGCGTCGCGTATGAGATGTCGGATTTGCGCAAAGTCATCGGTGCGCAGCGCAAGGCGCAGGCCGCCAGCCCATGCTAAAGCATGGGCAAGGGCTGCAACGCGGCGATGTGTGCCGAGGACGAGTGCAAAACGACAGATCATGCGTGACGCGACACTACCCCTGTGAAAACCCGTAGTCGGTTCGTAATCTGAGCGCGAGAGCCCAGCCTGCGTGTAGAGTGTGCCTATGATTTTCGTTTATGGTTGAGATGTGATGACCAACGCCGGGGGGCCGTGAATTGCATGCGCAAGCAGCAAGGCGCCTTATTCATCAACCCCAAAGAAACATAAAGACCTCAGACATGAAAAAAAATTCCGCCCTCCCCCTTCCTGAATCCGCGGCCCGGCGCCGCATCGCCGTCATCGGTGCCGGCATCGCCGGCATTGCCTGCGCGCGTACGCTGGCGCAGGCCGGGCATGAGGTCACGGTGTTCGAGAAAAGCCGCGAAGCCGGCGGCCGCATGGCCACCCGCGACAGCGAATTCGGCGGTTTCGACCACGGCACGCAGTACTTCACCGCCCGCGACCCGCGTTTCGAAAAAGCCCTGGCCACAGCGTCCGGGCTGGTGCGGCCCTGGAGCGCCAACACCGTGCGCATCCTGGACGAGCTGGGTCGCGTCGTGGCCTCCGCGCTGCCGCCCAAGGAGGCGCACTGGGTCGCCACGCCGGGCATGAATGCACTGGTGCGCCAATGGGCGCAGCCCCTGGCGGCCGCCGGCCGCCTGCAGCTTGAAACCGAGGTGATCAGGCTGGAGCGCGACAAGCTGCACCCCGAACAATGGCAGTTGCAGACCGAAGGCCCGGGCGCCGGCAGCCTGGTGCACTCGGGTTTTAACGCCGTGGTGCTGGCCCTGCCCTCGCCGCAGGCGCATGCCCTGCTGCTGAGCTCGCAACAGGGCAAGCCGCTGATGTCCGAATTGTCCAAGGTCAGCGTCGCGCCTTGCTGGACCCTGATGCTCGCGTTTCCACAGGCCATGCAGCCCACGATGGTCCACCTGGGCCCGCACTGGAACGCCGCGCGCAGCACCCACCACCGCATCGCCTGGCTGGCGCGCGAGTCGTCCAAGCCCGGGCGCAGCCCCATCGAGCGCTGGACCGTGCAGGCCAGCCCCGACTGGTCGCAGCGCCACCTCGAAGACGACGCCGAGCGCGTCAAGGCCAAGCTGCTCAAAGCCTTCACCGAAGTCACCGGCATACGCGCGGCACCGCCCCATGCCGTGGTGCACCGCTGGCGCCACGCCCAGACCCTGCAGCCCCTGGGCAAAACCCATGCATGGGACGCCAAATCGGGCATAGGCGCCTGCGGCGACTGGTGCCTGGGGCATCGCGTGGAAGACGGTTTTGTCTCGGGCCTTGAAATGGCTCTAGAGCTGGCCTGAACGCCAAAGGCGAAATCGGCGTGGGCGCCGAATACCGGGGCCGCTTCGCCCCTTCTCCGACCGGGCCGTTGCATGCCGGCTCCCTGGTCGCCGCCTTGGCCAGCTGGCTGGATGCGCGCGCGCACCAGGGCCGCTGGCTGGTGCGCATCGAGGACGTGGACACGCCGCGCTGCGTGCCGGGCGCCGACCTCATCATTCTTGAACAACTGGCTCAATGCGGGCTGCTGCCTGACGAGCCGCCCGTGTACCAGTCAAAGCGCGGCGACTTGTACCAGCAGGCGCTGGATTCATTGATCGCCCGCGCGCTGGCCTACCCCTGCGCCTGCACGCGCCAGGACATCGCCCGCGCGCTGGCGGCTTCCGGGCAGGCGCGCGAACGCCACGGCGAACTGGTCTACCCCGG
The DNA here is from genome assembly GCF_056405595.1 of Polaromonas sp. P1_G1. Taxonomy (NCBI): domain Bacteria; kingdom Pseudomonadati; phylum Pseudomonadota; class Betaproteobacteria; order Burkholderiales; family Comamonadaceae; genus Polaromonas; species Polaromonas sp. P1_G1. The sequence goes on along the minus strand of NZ_JBFUBU010000038.1, from coordinate 66,687 downwards.
CACCTGCCGCGGCGGCCTGCACGGCCGCAGCGCGCGCGCCTGGCGGCTGGACACGCAAGCGCATGCGCCTGTCAGCTGGCAGGACCGCCTGCTGGGCCCGCAGTCGCAGGACGTCGCCCATGAAGTCGGCGACTTCGTGCTCAAGCGCGCCGACGGCCTGTGGGCCTACCAGCTGGCCGTGGTGGTCGACGACGCGGCCCAGGGCATCACGGACATCGTGCGCGGCGAGGACCTGGCCGACAACACGGCGCGGCAAATCCTGCTGCAGCGCGCGCTGGGCCTGCCACTGCCACGCTACCTGCACACGCCGCTGGTGCTGGGCGCCAACGGCGAAAAGCTCTCCAAACAGAACGGCGCGCAGGCCCTGGACGCCCGTGATCCGCTCGCCCTGCTACGGCAGGCGGGTGCCGTTCTCGGCCTGCCAACCGGCGAGAACGCTGCCACGCCGCAGGACTGGCTGCGGCAGGCCGTGCCGCTGTGGGCGGAGCGACTTAAAATCAAGCGGTGACAGATACCAACTCCCCCACCCCGCCCGCCACCCTCCCCGACCAGCCCTCCGAGGGCGCGGCCGCCGAACCGGGCGCTCCCCGCAACATCCGCAGCTTTGTGCGGCGCACCGGCCGCACCACCATTGGCCAGGCCAAGGCCTTTGCCGACGTGGGCCCTCAATTCCTGCTGCCCTACACAGCAGCGCCGGCGGACTTCGAGGCCGTCTTCCAGCGTTCGGCCCCCACCATCCTCGAGATAGGCTTCGGCATGGGCGAGGCGACGGCCCACATCGCTGGATTGATGCCCGAGAAAAATTTCCTGTGCTGCGAGGTGCACACCCCGGGCGTGGGCGCGCTGCTCAAACGCATCAGCGAACAGGGGCTGGCCAACATCCGCATCCTGCAGCACGACGCCGTCGAAGTGATAGACAACATGCTTCCGCCGGCCAGCCTGGACGGCGTGCATATTTTCTTTCCCGACCCCTGGCACAAAAAACGCCACAACAAGCGCCGCCTGATCCAGGCGCCGCTGGTCGCCAAGCTGGCAGCCCGCCTCAAGCCCGGCGGCTACCTGCACTGCGCCACCGACTGGCAACCCTATGCCGAGCAGATTCTCGAGGTGCTGGCCGCCGAATCGCTGCTGAAAAACACCGCGGACGTCAGCGCCGGTGGCTATGCGCCCAAGCCGGCCTACCGGCCTTTGACCAAATTTGAAAACCGCGGCATCAAACTGGGGCACGGCGTCTGGGACGTCGTGTTTGTGCGTGCCTGATCTCCCGGCTGTGCGGGTGTGAGCAAGACACCCAAACTCGGGCTGCATGGTTTGGCCACGCGGGCCGGCATCAGCCCCAGTTGCGTCGGCCTGCCCGCTGGCAGCTGGCCCAGCATCACCGACTTTCTGGTGGAGCGCTTCCCGGCCATCTCGCGCGAGATATGGCTGCAGCGCATGCAGGACGGCCTGGTGGTCGATGAATTCGGCGAAACCGTCACGGCCGAACGCCCCTACCGTGGCCATATGCGCGTCTACTACTACCGCGCACTGGACGAAGAACCTCGCATCCCGTTTGAAGAGACCGTGCTGTTCCAGGACGAACACCTGGTGGTGGCCGACAAGCCGCATTTCCTGCCCGTGACACCCTCCGGCCACTACCTGCAAGAGACGCTGCTGGTACGCCTGAAAAATCGGCTCGGCCTCGACGGCTTGGTGCCCATCCACCGCATTGACCGCGAAACCGCGGGCCTGGTGCTGTTCTCGGTCAACCCGGGGGAGCGCGATGCCTACCAGTCACTGTTCCGCCGGCATGAGGTTACCAAGCATTACGAAGCCGTGGCGCCATGGCGCGGCGACATCGGCTTTCCCCTCACGCGCGAAAGCCGCATCGTCGAAGACGAGCCTTTTTTCCGGCAACGTGAAATAGCGGGTGAACCCAACAGCCACACGCAGATCGATGTCATTGAGGTACGCGGCGACCACGCGCTGTATGCCCTCAGCCCCGTGACGGGCAAAAAGCACCAGCTGCGCGTGCACATGAATGCGCTCGGCCTGCCGCTGCGCAACGACCGCATGTACCCGCCCGTGGACCCGACGCCGGACGACGATTACCGCTTTCCGCTGCAACTGCTGGCCAAGTCCATTGCGTTCATGGACCCGGTAACAGGCGAGCTGCGACGCTTTGAAAGCCGGTTGGCACTGCGGGACCTACCGCCTTGATCAGACGAGGTTGAGGGGCACTGACAGGGCCACCCTATCCAAAGGCCAGCCCCCCTCTACGCACGTGCCTTGGGCCACCCAACATTTGCAGCACTACGAAGACTGGCTTTCACAACCTGGCGATGGAAGGGAGCAATGACCGACAAGTAGGTTCGACCCAAAAGGTTGTGGCAGTGAACGACGGTTGACAGGGTCAGTTGGTTACCGGCATCTGGCGGCGAACCCGGCGTACAAAGAATTGACAGCCGGAAGTCAAGATGCTTGTCGTTCTCGCCTAGAACGACCTCAGCTTCGCTGGTGCCGAAGACCCTGAAGATGCTGATGCGGGGGACGGTGGCGTCATTTGAGAGCGTTGCGAGGTGTTTGGCGGTCTTCAGGCCAAATCCCGCAACGATTGCATCCCTGGCGTTCATGAGCGCTCCGATCCAGGATGGCTGCACCGAGAAAATGAACCGGGCGAGGACATCCGGATCAATAGAGGCGTCAGAAGGAAGTTGAATCGAAAATGCGTCCGCGAGATTCACCGACTTGAATGCAGTAGCGACGGCAGACTGCGAGGGGAGGGCAACCTGCTTTACTGGCGTGAGTTTGCTTTGCATGGATGGACCTTTTGAGGACTGACGTAGAAATGACCGGACCACCAACACGAGTGGCGAAACCGCAGATTGCTATTGGGGTCCGCGTCGATTGACATGTTATACGGCTGATTCTGTAAGTCGAATGACACTTCCGTCCCCGAGATCGTCGTGAACCTTCAGGGTGACTGGAACGGCGTACGGCCATCCACCGGCCTTCCACCAAGATTCCGCAAACCAAGTCTTCAGCAAATTCGCGGAGAGATAGTTCCCTCGGAAGTCTTCACCGAAATAGCGCTCGTCAAATTCAGAAAGCCTGGCGAGAGGTAGCTCGAGATCAAGGGACCGACCTGCGAAAAGCCTTTGGTCCGTGCGATCGACCTTGTTGTTCTCACCGCTGTAGTAGATCCACACGCTTGGCGCGGTGCCATCTTCACCAATGAATATCTCGACGTGGGCTCGACCAACGCCGTCTTCAACTGTGCGCCGGAGCAACCCACGAAGCGCGCCGATTGTCGCGCTGGACACCCGATCCAGTTCCCGCCGGTACCGCGCGCAAAAATTCTCCTCGCTTAGGCCGAAGGGGACCGTCATCTCGCTGCCGTATAACGTCGGAGTTGACCGGCGACCAGAGAATTGGAGCGCCGAGGGCGCGGACGCCTCTGGATGTCCGTGTCGAACAACCGCCACCCTCGCGGCGAAGCCGCCCTCTGCAGGTGTGGGTCCGCGTTGGCCGACCAGTTATATGACATTGGAGCTCCTCAGGCGTTCATACTCTTCGCGTGCATCGTCGTCGACAACAACCTGAGTGCGTTCCGCGGGATGTGCATTCGAGCCTCGCGTTTTTACACCCGAAACCCAGAACTCTTGCCCAGTCGCTTCTTCATAGAAGTTGCCGCTGATGCCCCCGCCCTTCGCGCGTTTGAGCGTGAGGCCGCGGTAGTACACACTGCGGCCGGTCTGAGAGAACGTTACCCATCCGATTCGAGCTCCGGCCCCCTCGATATAACCGTTCTTGTTCTCGACGTACATGAGGCGGCGCTCTTCGCCACGTGTGAGTTGGTTGCTCTTCATGCCATATATCCATCGCTGTTCGCTGTTTCCTGCATCAACAGCCCTTGTCAGGCGACACGCCGCAGGGACGCTTTAAGCCCTGACCTCTTTTGCCGTGATCTGGTACTTGAAATCGTCAGGCGCGTAGGAATCAAAGCGCCCTGCTGCGTTCTCGCCGATGGGGTACATGAAGAAGCCCAGCTTCTCGCCTGCCGACTTCGGCAGGGCCAGGTCGTGCGCCGTGTTGTAGGCCATCCAGTTGCCTTCCCAGCCGCCGAACAGCGCCTTGTTGACGGGCGCGACCACCGGGTTGGTGGTGGTCTTGATCCAGTCTGCCGTTTCCAGGCGCATGACCTTGGCGACGTCGGCCGGGTCCATCGCCACCCAGCCGTGGCCCTTGAGGTAGACCTCGGAGCGGCAATGCTGCGCGCCCTTGAGGCTGGCCGGATTGCCCGACAGTTCCTTGTAGCCGAAGGCCGAAGGCACCAGGCGGATGCCGTAGACGTCGCGGGCCGGCAGGCCGACCGAGCGGCACAGGCCGACGAACAGCGCGTTCAAGTCGGCACACTTGCCGCCCAGGTTGCCGGTTTCCAGCATGGTCTTGATGTCGCCTTCGCCGCAGCCGCGCACCTTGGGTTCGCGGTAGGTATTGGCGACGATCCAGTCATAGAGTTTTTGCGCTTTCTCGACGTCGGTCTTCGCGCCTTGCGTGGCCGCCACTGCGGTCTTGCGCACGATGCCGTCGGTCGGGATCAGCGTGGTCGGGCGGGTGAAGTAGCGCAGCGTGTCGGCGCTTTCGGCCGGCGCGGTTTTCTGCGACCAGTCGATGGCGCGCCCCTGGGTCCGCACACGGCTGGTCAGTTCCACAAAGGGTTTGGCTTCGGTGGCCGGGAATTCAACATAGAGCATCTTCGCGCCGTCACGGCCGTCCTGCGTCAGCTGCGTGCTGCCGTTGCTCGAGAAGCTGTTGTCCAGCGAATGCTGGTAGTCGCTGTTGACCGAGGGAATCGGCAGCCAGACCTTGGTCAGGCCTTGCGGCTTGACGATGTCCACGCGCGTGGTCACGTCAAACGTGCGCCAGGCGCCGCTTTGCGGTGCGAAGTGGCCGCGGCTGGGCGCAGGGGCCGTCTGGGCGAAGTTGAGGGAAGGCAGGGCGGCTGCAATGGCGGCGGCAGCGCCGTTTTTCAGAAAGGCTCGGCGTACGGTGGTCATCAAGGATCTCCGGATAAGGTGAGGGCGACGTGCACCGGGGCAGGTAAAGATGCCCCGGGATGCCAGCCTGCGATTATCGCCTTTGCCTTGCCGGCGAGGCCAAACTCAGGGCTTCAGCAGCCCGGCGATCAGTTTTTCAGCCGCGGGCCCGGTCCAGTCGACCTCGCCCCTCACGCGAAAGCGCGGCCGGCCCGCGCTGTCCGTCATCAGCGTCGTCGGGAACACCTTCACACCCCAGCGGCGTGCCGCCTCGCCCTTGAGGTCCAGCAGGACCGGCAAGGTCACGCCGGTGGTTTTGGCGAACTGCAGCGCGCGCGCGGCCGGCTCCTTGAAGTTGATGGCCAGCACCAGCAGCTTGTCGGGCCCGTAAAAGTCGGCGACCTGTTGCAGTGTGGGCATCTCGGCGCGGCAGGGTTCACACCAGCTGGCCCAGAAATTCAGCAGCACCGCGCGGCCGCGCAGGTCGGCGGGCTGCCAGGTCTTGCCGGTTGTGTCGACCAGTCCGAGTGCGGACACAGGACCGGCCCAGGGGCTGACCTCATAAGCCGGGCCCGTCAGGCCCTGGGCCCGGGCTTGAAGCCAGGCGGCGCCGGCGCTTGCGGCGATCGCGGCTTGCAGGAGTTGGCGGCGGGAAGGAAGCGCTGGAGGCATGAACAAGGGTTTCGGTGGTGAATGCCCGAGGGTAGCAAAACCCGGCCACGCCCCTTCCCTCTTATTTGGCGAAAAGATTGTCCAGCGTCGCGAAGGCCTTGAATTCCAGGGCATTGCCGGACGGGTCGAGGAAAAACATGGTGGCCTGTTCGCCGGGCTCGCCCTTGAAGCGGATATGCGGCTCGATCACAAAATCGGTGCCCGCGGCGGTGAGCTTGGCAGCCAGCGCCTCCCATACCGGCATGGGCAGCACCGCGCCGAAGTGGCGCACGGGCACGTCGTGGCCGTCGACCGCGCTGGTCTGCTTGTGGCCGCATTCGTCCGGTGCGAGATGGGCCACGATCTGGTGGCCGTAGAAATTGAAGTCCACCCATTCGTTGGAGCTGCGGCCTTCGGGGCAACCCAGCACACCGCCGTAAAACCGGCGCGCCGCGGCGATGTCATGGACCGGAAAGGCGAGGTGAAAGGGAATGGCGGCGGTGGCGTGGGGTGTTGTCATGGCTGTTCTTTCAGGAGAGCGTGAGGAGGGCGGGATGAATAAACCTGCCTCCACTGTAAAACCATCAACTGATCATGAAAAGCGATATATATTGGCCCTGAGAGACAAAATAATCGATGATTAAAAAATGATCACAGAACTCCGCACCTTTATCGCCGTGACCCGCCACGGCACTTTTGCCGCCGCGGGCGAACGGCTGGGCCTGACGCAGTCCGCCGTCAGCAGCCAGATCAAGCGCCTCGAGGAATCGCTCGGTTTCGCCTTGTTCGACCGCACCCGGCGCGCCGCGACACTCAACGCGGCCGGCGCCACGACACTGTCGCGCGCTGAAGAACTGCTGGCCCTCTTCGCAAAACTCGGCGACCTGCCGGACCAGGGCAGCGACGGCGGCCTGCTGTGCATTGGCGCCATCGCCTCGGTGCAGTCCTCGCTGCTGCCGCGCGCGCTGGTGCCGCTGCGGCGGAAATACCCGACGCTGCGCCTGAGCCTGGTGCCGGGCGTGTCCATGCACCTGATGGACCAGCTTGACGCCGGCGAGATCGACATGGCCATCACCATACGCCCGCCCTTCGGCCTGCTGCCCGAATTGAACTGGCAGCCGCTGGTCCATGAACCATTCATGCTGCTGGTGCCCGCAGCCCTGAAAGGCAAGGACTGGCGCAAGCTGATTCAGGCCCAGCCCTTTCTGCGCTATGAGCGAAAGTCTTTCGGAGGGCGCCTGGTCGAGCGATTTTTGCGCGACATGCAGCTCAGCGTGAATGAATCCATCGAGCTCGACGAAATCCAGGGCCTGATCCAGCTGGTCGCCAACGGGCTGGGCGTGGCCCTGGTGCCCATGGTCGAGGGGCCTGATCCGCTACCTGCCAATGTGCGGGCCATCCCGCTCGGGGAACACACTTTTTACCGTGAGATCGGCATCCTTCAGCGGACCGCAAAAGCCAGCCGGCCCATCGTCGCCCAGCTGGCGCAACACCTGCGCGACGCCGCCCCAAACGCAAGCAAGGCGTCAGGCATTTGACCTTGAGCGCAGCCTTTGCGCGTTTGTAAGAAACGGGTACACCCGGCGACTAAGTGTTGGATGCAGCAGGGGGCGGAAGCCTGCGGCCACCGCAAACCCTATATAGGGCGGGAAATGGCAAGCACCCTCTTGCCCCCAAAGCGATTCAGTCCTACAAACGTCCTTTCCAAACGGCTTTTAAATCTAACGTCATAACGACATAACCAACTAACCGTAGCCAAGGCGAATCTTGAACCTCCCACTCAACATCTCGGCCCTTTCGCTCCAGCTGCCTCCCGCCTCGCCGCAATTCATCGCCCTCTACCGTCCGGACAGCGACGCGCAGGCGGTGCAGGCGACGACGCAAGAGCTGACGGACGGACTGCTGGCCGCGGCGGCCCATGTGTCGCCCAAATTTTTCTACAACGAACTGGGCTCCAGGCTCTTCGAGGCCATCACCGGCCTGGACGAGTACTACCCCACGCGGACCGAAGCCTGCATCTTCGAAGCGGCGCACGGGCGTATCGCCGCGACGCTGGCCGAAGCGGGCATCAAAAGGCCCTGCCTGATCGACCTGGGCGCGGGCAACTGCGCCAAGGCCGTCACGCTGATCCCCCACCTGCAGCCGCGCCAATATGTGCCCGTCGACATTTCCGTCGACTTTCTGCGCGACGCCGCCGAGCAGGTGCAGAACAGCTTTCCGGCGCTGGACATCGTCGGCCTGGGCATGGACTTCTCGGCCGGGTTGGCACTGCCCGATGAAGTCCAGGCGCATGAGCGCGTGTTTTTCTATCCCGGCTCCAGCCTGGGCAACTTCCATCCCGCGCAGGCCCTGCAATTCCTGCGGCACATCGCCGACCCGGCGCAGGGCAAGGCGCGCGGGCTGCTGCTGGGCATTGACCTGGTGAAAGACACGGCGCGCCTGGAAGCCGCTTATGACGATGCACTGGGCGTGACGGGTGCCTTCAACAAAAACCTGCTGCTCAACATCAACGGCTTGCTGGGTGCGGACTTCGACGTGCGGCAGTGGCGCCATGTGGCGCTGTTCAATGCCGCCGAGTCGCGCATCGAAATGCACCTGGAAGCCGCCTGCGACCTGACGGTGCGCTGGCCCGGCCACGAACGCCGCTTCAAGGCCGGCGAACGCATCCACACCGAATGCTCCTACAAGTACACGGTGGACGGCATGACGGCGCTGCTGCGGCAGGCCGGTTTCAAGCACGTCGAGTACTGGACCGATCCGAACCACTGGTTCGCGGTGTTCTGGGCTGCGGTCTAGTCCTCAGTACACACAAAGAAAAAGGCCGGCTTCCCTCGGGAAACCGGCCTTGATGTTTTTAAAGCGGAAGGTGGTCAGGCGCGCTCAGCCACCCAGCCCTGCACCGACTTCAGCGCGTCACCCAGCTTGGACGCATCGGTGCCGCCGGCCATGGCCATGTCGGCCTTGCCGCCGCCCTTGCCGCCCACTTGCTGGGCCACAAAGTTGACCAGCTCGCCGGCCTTCACTTTGCCGACGCTGTCGGTTGTTACGCCCGCGGCGATCTGCACCTTGTCGCCGTCGACCGCGGCCAGCACGATGACGGCTGTCTTGAGCTTGTCCTTGAGCTTGTCCATGGTGTCGCGCAGCGTCTTGGCATCGGCGCCTTCGAGCTTGGCGGCCAGCACCTTGAGGCCCTTGACGTCCACCGCCTGCGTGAGCAGCTCGTCGCCTTGCGACGATGCCAGCTTGCCCTTGAGCGCGGCGATTTCTTTCTCAAGCAGCTTGACCTGGTCCAGCACCTGGCCGATGCGGCCCTGCAGTTCCGAGGGGCTGGCCTTGAGCGAGCCGGCCGCGGCCTGCACCGTGGATTCGAGCGACTGCAGGTAGGCCAGCGCGTTCTCGCCGGTCACGGCTTCCACGCGCCGCACACCCGCGGCTACGCCACTTTCTGCCACGATCTTGAAGAGGCCAATATCACCGGTACGTTTGACGTGAACGCCACCGCAGAGCTCCTTGCTGGAGCCGATCGTCAGCACGCGCACGGTCTCACCGTACTTTTCGCCGAAGAGCATCATCGCGCCGGATTTCTGCGCATCTTCCATGGCCATCACGCTGGCGTCGGTCGCCACATTGGAGAGGATTTCGGCATTGACACGCGCTTCGATCTCGCGGATCTGCGCATCAGTGACCGGGGCGTTGTGCGCGAAGTCGAAGCGCGTGCGCTCGGCGTTCACCAGGCTGCCCTTTTGCTGCACGTGCTCGCCCAGCACTTCGCGCAGCGCCTTGTGCATCAAGTGCGTGGCGCTGTGGTTGCGCACGGTGGCGTGGCGACGCGCCATATCGACACCAGCCTTGACCGTGTCACCGACCTTCAACGTGCCTTGGGTCTGCGTACCGAAGTGGCCGAATACGTCGGCCTTGATTTTTTGGGTGTCTTTCACCCCGAACTGCACCCCTTCGGCCGCCAGGACGCCGGTATCACCCACCTGGCCGCCACTTTCGCTATAGAAGGGCGTCGTGTCCAGTACCACGATACCTGTGTCCCCTTCTTTCAGCTGCTGTACCGGAACGCCTTCTACATAGAGCGCGAGCACGCGAGCCTGCTCTTCAAGCCGTTCATAGCCTGTGAATGCATTTGCTCCGCCTGAGTAATCCAGGGAGCCCTTCATCTTGATCTTGTCTTTGTTCGCCTCCCGCGAAGCGTCTTGCTGCTGCTTCATCGCAGCATTGAAGCCGGCCTCATCCACTTCGACGCCGCGCTCGCGGCAGACGTCGGCCGACAGGTCCAGCGGGAAGCCATAGGTGTCGTGCAGCTTGAAGGCCACGTCGCCGGGCAGCACCTTGGCGCCGCCGGCCAGCGCCGTGTCCAGGATGGTCATGCCGATTTCCAGCGTTTCAAAGAAGCGCTCTTCCTCGGCCTTGAGCACGGCGGTGATGCGGGCTTCGTCGGTCCTGAGCTTGGGATAGGCGTCGCCCATCAGGCGGGCCAGGTCGGCCACCAGCTTGTGGAAGAACGGCGTCTTCTTGCCCAGCTTGTAGCCGTGGCGGATCGCGCGGCGGATGATGCGGCGCTGCACATAGCCGCGGCCTTCGTTGGACGGGTTGACGCCGTCGCTGACCAGGAAGGCGGTGGCGCGGATGTGGTCGGCGATGACGAACAGCGATTTGTTGCCCAGGTCCTTCTCGCCGGTTTCGCGGCTGGCGGCCTTGATCAGCGCGTCGAAGATGTCGATTTCATAGTTGCTGTGCACGTGCTGCAGGATGGCGGCCAGGCGCTCCAGGCCCATGCCGGTGTCCACGCAGGGCGCGGGCAGTTTGGTGACGCTGCCGTCGGCCGCCATGTCGAACTGCATGAACACGTTGTTCCAGATTTCGATGAAGCGGTCGCCGTCTTCACCGGGGCTGCCGGGCGGGCCGCCGGGGATGTGGTCGCCGTGGTCGTAAAAGATTTCCGAGCAGGGGCCGCAAGGGCCGGTGTCGGCCATCATCCAGAAGTTGTCGGACTTGTAGCGGCCGCCCTTGTTGTCGCCGATGCGGATGACGCGCTCGGGCGGCAGGCCGATTTCCTTGGTCCAGATGTCGTAGGCCTCGTCGTCTTCTTCATACACCGTGGCCAGCAGGCGCTCGGGCGGCAGCTTGTAGACCACGGTCAGCAGTTCCCAGGCCCACGTGAGCGACTCGCGCTTGAAGTAGTCGCCGAAGCTCCAGTTGCCCAGCATCTCGAAGAAAGTGTGGTGGCGCGCGGTGTAACCCACGTTTTCCAGGTCGTTGTGCTTGCCGCCGGCGCGCAGGCAGGCCTGGACGGACGCGGCGCGCACATAGGGGCGCTTGTCGGTGCCGAGGAACACATCCTTGAACTGCACCATGCCGGAGTTGGTGAACATCAGCGTCGGGTCGTTGCCCGGCACCAGTGAGCTGGAAGGCACCACGGTGTGGCCCTTGGACGCGAAGAAATCGAGGAAGGTCTTGCGGATGTCGGCGACGGTAAAGGTGGGCTGGCTCATCTTGGATTTTGTGGTCTGGCAAGGTGGCCGGCCGCCGGCGACCTCAGGTCGTACCCACTGCGTCGAACCCACCTAAGCGCTTGATTTACTTGAACATTCGATTATAGGCTTGGGCCCCGCGACAGCCCCGTCCCGAGGCGATCCCCCGCACAGGGCCGGCGCATCAAGGCGGTGCCCTCGCGCACCGCCCTGGCACGAGAGCGCAACACATGCCGCATTCCGGCGCCGAAATCCTCTTTTCAACCCTCCTTTACCCCCAAAAAAGCTGGCACGCAAGCTGCTTAATACCCTATAAAGATAATTTAAATATCTTCTTAATATATTTACATCCAAGCAATCTCAACCCGTCCTTTTAGGAGCACTCCCTTGAACAACCCCCGCTGGCAAGGCATTTTTCCCGCCATCACCACCAAATTCCACGCCGACGAAAGCATTGACGCCGAGGGCACCGCCCGGCACATCGACTTCCAGATCCGCAACGGCATCCACGGCCTGGTGACCTGCGGCTCGCTGGGCGAGGCCAGCACGCTGTCGCTCGAAGAAAAGCTCCAGGTCGCCAAGATCGCCCTGGACGCCAGCAAGGGCCGCGTGCCGGTGCTGGCCAATGTGTCCGAGACCAGCACCCGCGAGGCGCTGCGCTACATCGCCGGCGCCAACCAGCTCGGCGTGGACGGCTTCATGGTCATGCCCTCGGTGATCTATGTGGCCGACGCGCGCGAAGCCATGCTCAACGTGCGCACCATGGCCGAAGCCGCACGCAAGCCGCTGATGATTTACAACAACCCGGTCGCCTACCGGGTCGACCTGAAGCCCGAGCACATGGCCGAGCTGGCCGACTGCGAATGGCTGGTCGCCATCAAGGAGAGCACCGACAACATCCGCCGAATCACCGACCTGCGCAACACGGTGGGTGACCGCTACCAGCTCTTCCTCGGCGTGGACGACCTGGCCTACGAAGGCCTGGCGCTGGGCTGCGACGGCCTGCTGGCCGGCGTGGGCTGCGCCTTCCCGCGCGAAACCGTGGCGCTGTATGACCTCATGAAGGCCGGCAAATTCGCCGAGGCACTCAAGCTCTACCAGTGGATGACACCCATGCTGCACCTGGACGTGTCCACCAAGCTGGTGCAAAACCTCAAGCTCATCGACGCCCTGGTCGGCGTGGGCACCGAACACATGCGCCGCCCTCGCCTGCCGCTGATAGGCGCCGAGCGCGAATTCGTCGAGTCCGTCGTCAAAAAAGCCCTGGCCACGCGGCCGGCGCAGTACCAATCCGTCGCGTAATTTTTCCAACCCCGCAACCCGCATTGAGGAGACACCCATGACACATCGCAACAGCATCGTTTCTTTTGTCGGCATCGCCGCCATCGCACTGGCGTCGACGGCACAGGCCCAGGAACAGGTCGTGGCCATCGGCCACACCGGCCCGCTTTCGGGGCCGAACGCGTTCGCCGGCAAGGACAACGAAAACGGCGTTCGCCTGGCGGTCGAAGAACTCAATGCCAAAAAAATGGTGGTGGGCGGCAAGACACTCAAGTTCGAACTGCAGTCGGAGGACGACCAGTGCGACGCCAAGGCCGGCGTGAACGCGGCCCAAAAACTCGTCGACAGCAAAGTGAAGTACGTCATGGGCCCCTATTGCTCGGGCGTTGCGATTCCCGCATCACGGGTCTACAGCGAAGGCGGCGCCATGCTGTCGACCGTCGGCACCAACCCCAAGGTCACCCAGGGCGGCTACAAAAACCTGTTCCGGATCATTGCCAGCGACACACAGATCGGCTCCAGCATGGCGGTGTACGCCGCCAAGGTCCTGAAGGTCAGCAAGGTCGGCGTGATTGACGACCGCACGGCCTTCGGCCAGGGCGTTGCGGAAGAGTTCGTCAAGGAAGCCAAAAAACAGGGCCTCACCGTGGTCGGGCAGGAGTTCACGACCGACAAGGCCGTGGATTTCCTCTCCATCCTGACCAACCTCAAGGCGCAGAAACCGGAAGCCATCTTCTTCGGCGGCTACGCACCGCAGGCCGCGCCCATGGTGCGCCAGATGAAACAGCTGGGCCTGCCCGCCAAGCTGCTGGGTGGCGACACGCTGTGCAGCCCCGAAATGGGCAAGCTCGGCGGCGACGCGGTCAACGACACGGTTTTTTGCGCGCAAGGCGGCTCCATGCTGGAAAAGGCCGCGGGTGGGCCGGCCTTCAAGGCCAAATACAAAAAGCGCTTCAACCTCGATACGGACGCCTACGGCGCTTCCTTCTATGACCAGACGATGCTGATCGGAGAGGCCATGCGCAAGGCCGACTCCATCGACGTGGCCAAGGTCGGCGCCGAAATCTACAAGGGCAGCTACAAGGGCGTTGCGGGTACCTACACCTATGACGACAAGGGCAACATGACCCAGGCGCCCATCACGGTGTTCACGTTCAGGAATGCCCAGCCCACGGCGCTGGCGAGTTACTGAACACGGCCATCACCGACAACGCCATGAGCGACGCAGCGCATAGTGAGCACCACCGTGCCTGAAGCATCGAGCCGGGAGGCGGACGTCCTTGTGATCGGCGCCGGAATCGTGGGCGCGGCCTGCGCGCACGCCCTGGCTGCATCCGGCCTGAACGTGCGCATGCTCGATGCCCGCCGCCCGGGCGCCACGGCGGCCGGCATGGGCCACCTGGTGGTCATGGACGACAACCCCGCGGAGCTGGCCCTCAGCCAGCGCTCGCTGGCACTGTGGCGCGAACTGGCCCCGCGGATGCCGCCCGAGTGCGCGTTCAGCCCGTGCGGAACGCTTTGGCTTGCGGCCGATGCGGCGGAAATGCAGGCAGCCGAAGACAAACACGCCCGCCTGAGCGCACTCGGCATTGATTGCCATCTGCTGGGCGCCAAGGCGCTGGCACAGGCCGAGCCCGCGCTTCGCCCGGGGCTCGCCGGGGCCCTGAAAGTGACCGGCGACAGCATTGTGTACGCACCAGCAGCGGCGAACTGGCTGGTTGAGCAAGGCGGCGAACGCATCCAGCTGGAACACGCCGAGGTCGTGCGCATTGAGGGCAACAGGGCGCAGCTTGCCGATGGAGGCCATCGCACCGCGCCCATGATTTTGCTGGCCAACGGTATCCATGCCACTGCGCTGTGCCCGGAGCTGCCGATCCGGCCCAAGAAAGGCCACCTGGTGATCACCGACCGTTACCCAGGCAAGGTGCACCACCAGCTGGTGGAGCTCGGCTACGTCACCAGCGCGCACCACAGCGAGGGCCCGTCGGTCGCGTTCAACCTGCAGCCGCGCCCCACCGGGCAGTTGCTGGTCGGCTCGTCGCGGCAGTTCGGCACCACCGATCTCGCGGTGGAAGCCGCCATGGTCTCGCGGATGCTGCAACGCGCGCTGGCCTACATTCCCGCGCTTGCCGGCCTGAATGCCATCCGCAACTGGACCGGGCTGCGCGCCGCCACGCCCGACAGCCTGCCCCTGATAGGCCGCCATCCCTGGCGTGAAGGCCTGTGGCTGGCCGTCGGCCATGAAGGACTGGGTGTCACCACGGCCACCGGCACGGCACAGCTGCTGGCCGCGCAGATGACCGGCGCCGCGCCCGCCTTCGACCCCGCGCCCTATGCCGCCCAGCGGTTTACGGAAACGGCACACCCATGAAAACACCCCACACCGTGACGCTCCACGTCAACGGCCGGCCGCTGTCGGTCAAGACAGGTACCTCCGTGGCCGCGGCGCTGCGCATCGCCGACGCCGCGCGCATGGGCATGGCACGCCGCTCCGTGCACGGCGAAGCCCGCGCGCCCTTCTGCGGCATGGGTATCTGCCAGGAATGCCGCGTCGACATCGACGGCCTGCGCCGGCTGGCCTGCCAGACGCACTGCGAAGACGGCATGGTGGTGGAGGCTGCAACGTGAACGTCAAAAAATCGTCAACGGCAATTGAATATTGCGATGTGTTGATCATCGGCGCAGGCCCCGCGGGCATGGCCGCGGCGCTGGCCGCCGCGCCCAGCGGGGCCCGCATCACGCTGCTGGACGACAACCCGGCCCCCGGCGGCCAGATCTGGCGCGACGGCCCGGGCGCCCACCTGCCGCCGCAGGCGCTGCGCATGCGCGAGGCGCTGGCGCGCTGCGCCAACGTGCGCCTGCTGTGCGGCACACGCGTCGTCAGCCCCGCCGGCGCCGGTGCACTGCTGCTGGAAGACGAAAAACAAGGCTGGGTGCAGCGCTACGGCAAGCTGATCCTGTGCACGGGCGCGCGCGAGCTGCTGCTGCCCTTCCCGGGCTGGACGCTGCCCGGCGTCACAGGAGCCGGCGGTTTGCAGGCGCTGGTCAAGGCCGGCTTGCCTGTCGCCGGCGAACGCATCGTCATCGCCGGCAGCGGTCCCTTGCTGCTGGTGGCCGCCGCCACGGCGCGCCAGGCCGGCGCGCGCGTGCTGCGCATCGCCGAACAGGCCGGCCTGGCATCGATCGCGGGCTTTGCGGGCCAGTTGCTGCGCTGGCCCGGCAAGGCAACACAGGCCCTGGGCCTGGCCAGCACGCGCTACCGCACCGGCACCCGTGCTGTCTCGGTGCAGGGCGCGGGCCGCGTCGAGTCGGTGCGGCTTCACCATGCCGGCCGGGAGACGGACATCGCCTGCGACCGTGTGGCCTGCGGCTTCGGCCTGGTGCCCAACACCGAACTGGGCCAGCTGCTAGGCTGCGCGCTCACGCCAGATCACGGCGGCGCGCCGGCGCTGGCGATTGACACCCTGCAGGCGACCAGTATGGCCGGTGTCTACGCGGCCGGTGAATGCACCGGCGTGGGCGGCAGTGAGCGCGCGCTCGCGCAGGGCCGCATCGCCGGCCATGCGGCCGTCGAAAACACCGGTGCCGCGCTCCACCACGGTCCGCAACGCTCGCACTGGCAGGCCTTCGCCGACCAGTTGCAACGCCACTTCACCCTGGCCCCGTCGCTCAAAACCCTGGCACGACCCGACACCCTGGTCTGCCGCTGCGAAGACGTGCCGCAGGCGGCGCTCGCCGCTTGCAAGGGCTGGACCGACGCCAAGCTGCACACGCGCTGCGGCATGGGCGCCTGCCAGGGCCGCGTCTGCGGCGCGGCGGCGCAATTCCTTTTTGGCTGGACGCCGCCCGTGCCGCGCCCGCCGCTGTCGCCGGCACGCATCACCACGCTGGCCAACCCGTCCACCACCGACTGAAAGCACCCCGCCACCACCATGCCACAGGACATCATTCTCGAAACCCAGGGGCTCAGCAAGGAGTTCCGCGGCTTTGTCGCCGTGCGCGGCGTCGCCCTGCGCGTCAAGCGCGGCAGCATCCACGCGTTGATTGGCCCCAACGGCGCCGGCAAGACCACGGTCTTCAACCTGCTGACCAAATTCCATACACCGACCGAGGGGAAGATCCTCTTCAACGGCATCGACATCACGCACGAAAAGCCCGCGCAGACCGCGCGCCGCGGCATCGTGCGCTCCTTCCAGATTTCCGCCGTGTTCCCGCAGCTCACGGTGCTGGAGAACGTCAAGATCGCGCTGCAGCGCAAGCTCGGCGTGGAGTACCGCTTCTGGCAGTCGATCGCCGCGATGCAGCGGCTCGACGCGCCGGCCATGGCCCTGCTCGAGCAGGTCGGCCTGGCGCGCTTTGCCGCGCTTCTGGCCGGCGACCTGCCCTACGGCCGCAAGCGCACGCTGGAAATCGCCACCACGCTGGCGCTGGACCCGGAACTGCTGCTGCTCGACGAGCCCACCCAGGGCATGGGCCACGAGGACGTGGACCGCATCAAGGCGCTGATCAAGCAGGTGTCCGCGCAGCGCACGGTGCTGATGGTGGAACACAACATGAAGGTGGTGGCCGACATCAGCGACACCATCACCGTGCTGCAGCGCGGTGAGGTGCTGGCCGAAGGGCCGTACACAGAAGTTTCCACCAACCCCGCCGTGCGCGAGGCTTATATGGGAGTCGAGGAAGATGCCTGAACACACCCACCACGCGGGCGACGCCATGCTCACCATCCGCGACCTGCACGCCTGGTACGGCGAATCGCATGTGCTGCAGGGCATCAACCTCGACGTCAAGGCCGGTGAATGCATCACCCTGCTGGGCCGCAACGGCGCCGGCCGCACGTCCACCCTGCGCGCCATCCTCGGGCTGGTCGGCAAGCGCACCGGCTCCATCCGGGTGGCCGGCAAGGAAACCATCACCCTGCCGCCGCACCGCATCGCACGCCTTGGCCTGGGCTACTGCCCGGAAGAGCGCGGCATCTATGCCTCGCTGACCGCCGAGGAAAACCTGTTGCTGCTGCCCAAGGTCGGCGAAGGCGGCATGTCGCTCGAGCAGATTTACGCCATGTTCCCTAACCTCAAGGAGCGCGCCGGCAGCCCCGGCACGCGGCTGTCCGGGGGCGAGCAGCAGATGCTCGCGATGGCGCGCATCCTGCGCACCGGCGCCCAGCTGTTACTGCTCGACGAAATCACCGAGGGCCTAGCGCCGGTGATCGTGCAAAAGCTCGGCCAGGTGATACGCGAGCTCAAGGCGCGCGGTTTCACCATCGTGCTGGTGGAGCAGAACTTCCGCTTCGCCAGGCACCTGGCCGACCGCCACTACGTGATCGAGCACGGCCAGGTGGTCGAGGTCATGGAGCAGCGCGAAGTCGAAGCCCGGCAGGACCGGCTCAACGAGCTGCTCGGCATCTGAGTTTTCAACGTCCCCTTCTTTCTTTTCCTCACCCTTCCCCAACCCATGGAGTCCCTCATGCCATTTCGCAAACTCTCCGTCTGCCTGGCGGCCTGCGCCGCCCTCTCGTCCTTTTCCCTGCACGCCCAGGTCAGCGACGACGTCGTGAAGATCGGCGTGCTCAACGACCTCTCCGGCATCTACTCCGACCTGTCCGGCCAGGGTTCGGTCACGGCGGCGCGCATGGCCATCGAGGAGATGGGCGGCAAGGTGCTGGGCAAACCCATCGAACTGGTCTTCGCCGACCATCAGAACAAGCCCGACGTGGCCGCCAACCTGGCGCGCGGCTGGTTCGACCAGGGCAAGGTCGACATGGTGACGGACTTCCCCACCACCTCCACCGCACTGGCCGTGATGGAAATCGCGCGGCAGAAGAACCGCATCGTCATGCCTTCTTCCGGCCTGGCCACCGCCATCCTCGGCGAAAAATGCACGCCGCTGACGGCGCAGTGGACCACCAACACCTACGCGCTGGCCGCCGGCACGGCGCGCGCGCTGGTCAAGGAAGGCAAGAAGACCTGGTACTTCATCACCGCCGACTACACCTTCGGCCATTCCCTGGAAAAAGACGCGACCGAGGTCATCAAGGCCGACGGCGGCAGCGTGGTCGGCAGCTCGCGCCACCCCTTCCCGGGCAATGACTTCTCGTCCTTCCTGCTCAAGGCGCAGGCCTCCAAGGCCGACGTCATCGCGCTGGCCAACGCCGGCAACGACACCGTCAACGCCATCAAGCAGGCCAATGAATACGGCATCACGCGCAAGCAGGTGGTCGCGCCGCTGCTCACCTACATCTCCGACGTCCACAGCATAGGCCTGGACAAGGCGCAGGGCATGTACCTGAGCGAAGCCTTTTACTGGGACTTCGACGAGCGCTCGCGCGCCTGGTCGAGGAAGTTCTTTGAAAAACAAAAGCGCATGCCCACCGCCGCCCAGGCCGGCGTCTACTCGGCCACGCTGAGCTACCTCAAAGCCATCCAGGCCGCCGGCACCGACGAGGCCAAGGCCGTGATGGCGCAGCTGCGCAAGATGACCATCGACGACGCCGTGATCCGCAAGGGCAAGCTGCGCGAGGACGGCGCGCTGGTGCACGACATGCTGCTGCTGCCGCCCCCCCCCCCCCCCCCCCGCCACTCACGAAACACACATCATGTTTGACATCCCGATGCAGTCCCTGCTGGCCCAGTTGCTGGTGGGCCTGATCAACGGCTGCTTCTACGCCATGCTGAGCATGGGGCTGGCGATTATTTTCGGCCTGCTCAACATCATCAACTTCGCGCACGGCGCGCAGTTCATGGTGGCCGCCTTCCTGGCCTGGATAGGCTTTTCGCAGCTGCCGCTGCTGCTGGGGCCCGAGTTCAAGGTCAACTTCTGGGCGGCGCTGGTGCTGGCGCCGCTGATCGTCGGCGGCCTGGGCGTGCTGCTCGAGAAAACGCTGCTCAAGCGGCTCTACCACCTGGACCACCTCTACGGCCTGCTGCTGACCTTCGGCGTCGCGCTGGTGCTCGAAGGCGCGTTCCGCCACTTCTACGGCATCTCGGGGGCCAGCTACGACCCGCCCGCGCTGCTGCAGGGCGGCGTCGACCTGGGCTTCATGTATCTGCCGCTGTACCGCGGCTTCGTGGTGGTGGCCTCGATCCTGATCTGCGGCTTCACCTGGTTCCTGTTCGAGAAGACCCGGCTGGGCGCCCTGCTGCGCGCCGGCACCGAGAACCCCAAGCTGCTGCAGGCCTTCGGCGTCAACATCCCGCTGATGGTCACGCTGACCTACGGCTTCGGCGTGGGCCTGGCCGGCATCGCCGGTGTGCTGGCCACGCCCATCATGCAGGTCAACCCGCTGATGGGCGCCAACCTGCTCAACATCGTGTTCGCCGTGGTGGTGATAGGCGGCCTGGGCTCCATCCTGGGCGCCGTCGTGAGCGGGCTGGCCCTGGGCCTGCTCGAAGGCCTCACCAAGGTCTTCTACCCCGAGGCCTCCACCGTGGTGGTGTTCGTGATCATGGCGGTGGTGCTGCTGATCCGGCCCGCCGGCCTTTTCGGCAAGGAGCACTAGGCCATGAAATCCTTGCTCGCCAACATCCCCACGCCCGTCCGCATCCTGCTGGCGCTGCTGCTGCCCGCGCTGCTGGTGCCGGCCTTCCCCGAGCTCGCCTACCCGGTCTTCGTCATGAAGGTGATGTGCTACGCGCTGTTCGCGCTGGCCTTCAACCTGCTGATCGGCTTCACCGGGCTGGTGTCCTTCGGCCATGCGGCCTTCTTCGGCTGGGCCGGCTACACCACCGGCATCCTGATGATCCGTTTCGGCGCCGCCGGGTTTCCGGTCGAGCTCGCCATCCTGGCGGGCGTGGCCGTGGCCACCGCCATCGGCTGGCTGATCGGCACGCTGGCGATACGCCGCACCGGCATCTACTTCGCGATGATCACCCTGGCCCTCTCGCAGGTCGCCTACTTCCTGGCGGTGCAAATCCCCTGGACCGGCGGCGAGGACGGCATGCAGGGCATCCCGCGCGGCAAGCTGCTGGGCCTAGTCGACCTCTCGGTCGACAACCACATGTACTACTTCACGCTGGCGGTGTTCACGGCGGCCTTCCTGGCCATACACCGCATCGTGCATTCGCCCTTCGGCCAGGCCCTCAAGGCGCTGCGCGACAACGCGCCGCGCGCCGTCTCGCTGGGCTACGACACCGACCGCTGCAAGCTCTACGCCTTCATGCTGTCGGCCGCGCTGGCCGGGCTGGCCGGCTCGCTCCGGGCGCTGGTGCTGCAGCTGTCCACGCTCAACGACGTGACGCTGGGCACCTCGACCGAGGTGCTGCTGATGACCCTGCTCGGTGGGCTAGGCACTAGCTGGGGGCCCGTGGTAGGCTCAGCGCTGGTGGTCAGCCTGCAGAACCACCTCGCCGCCCTGGGCGGCGTGGTGACCATCCTCATCGGCCTGACCTTCATTGTCTGCGTATCGTTCTTCCGGCGTGGCCTGGTGGGCGAATGGCAGGCCCTGYTGCAACGCCGAGACACCCGACAACAACATGCCCCTGCCCACGACCGCACCCCAACCGCTGCCAGCCAAACGCCGGGCCGCTGACGTCGCCTACGACGCCATCGAAGCCATGATCGCAACGCTGCAGCTGCAGCCCGGTGCGCCTGTGGTCGAGGCCGACCTGGCCCAGCGCACCCAGCTGGGCCGCACCCCCGTGCGCGAGGCGCTGCTGCGCATGGTCTCCATCGGCCTGATCGTGCAGCAGCCCCGGCGCGGCCTGCTGGTCTCCAACATCGACCTGGCCGACCACCTGGACGTGATCCTCACGCGGCGCGTGCTCGAGGGCGTGATCGCGGCGTGCTCGGCGCGGCGTGCCACGGCAGCCCAGCGCAAGGCCATCGTCGGCTGCGCGGCCAAGATGATCAAGGCCGCCGAGCGCGCCAACCTGGAGGCCTACATGGCGGCCGACCACGAACTGGACCTCGTCAACCACGAGGCCTGCCGCAACAGCCCGGCCGTCAAGAGCGTGGTGCCGCTGATCGTGCAGTGCCGGCGCTTCTGGTATGCCTACCAGCACGAGGGCGAGATCACCGAAGGCGCGCGCTTTCACATGGAGCTGGCCCAGGGCATCGCCACCGGCGACGAGGCCGCCGCCGTGCTCGGCGCCAACAAGCTCATGGACTACCTCGAGGGCTTCGCCAGGCGCGTCATCGAGATCTGAGGCAGCACGCGCGGGCCGGGCCCTTACTGGGCCGCCTGCTGGCCCAGCTCGATCCGCTGGGCCAAAAAACGCCATATGCGCTCGTCGTCGCAGAACGCCACGTTAAAGCGCAGCCAGCCCGTGGGATGCGGTTCCATCAGGAACAGCTGTCCCGGGCCGAGCATGATGCCTTCCGGCGTCGCCTCTTTGGACAGGACGGCGCCATCCGGAAGGTCCGGATGCCGGGCCCACAGGTACATGCCGGCCCCCGGCTCATGAAACAGCTCAAATCCCAGGCCGGCCAGGTTTTTTTCGGTCTTGCGATGCGCCGCGGCCAGCCTTTCCCGAAGCGACTTGAGGTGCTTGCGCCAGCGGCCGTCGGTGACCACCCCGAAGGTCAGCCGCTCGGCGATGTCCGAAGACGTGAGCCCTGAAATCATCTTGAGCTGGGCCAGGTCCTCGATCAGCTCACCCCTGGCCAGCAGGTAGCCCACGCGCAGGTTGGGGGAAATGGTTTTGGAAAAGCTGCCGATGTAGACCACGCGCTGCAGCTGGTCCAGGCTGGCCAGCGTGGAGCGCGAGGTCGGGTCCATGTCGGCGTAAATATCATTTTCGACCAGCGTGAAGTCATGCGCCTCGGCCAGTTGCAGCAGGCGGTGCAGGTGGGCCGCCGAGGCGATGGAGCAGGTCGGGCTTTGCAAACGGGGCTGCGTGAAAAAGGCCTTGGGCTTGTGCACGGCCAGCAATGCCTCCAGCGCGGCGAGGTCGTAGCCCGTGGGGGTGCGCGGCACACCCACCAGGTTGGCCCCCAGGAAGCGCAGCATGAACATCAGGTTGGGATAGCCGGGGTTGTCCACCAGCACCGTGTCGCCGGGCTTGAGGAGCTGCCGGGCCACCAGGTCCAGCGCCTGGCTGGACCCCTGCGTCAGCAGCACCTGGTCCACCTCGACCGGTATCTGGTTTTCAGCCAGGGCCTCCGCGATGACCATGCGCAGCGCCATATGCCCGTGGGGCAGGCCGTAACCTTCCAGCGACGAGCCGTCCGTCGACAGGTGCCGCATGCTGCGGCGAATCGCGTCCCCGAACAGGTAATCGTGCGGCAACCAGCCGCAACCGGGTTTCATCGGCAGGTTGCGGTTTTCAAATATCTGCTTGAGGTACCAGCGCGCGTCGAATTTCGGCTGCTGGGGCTGCGCATACGGCGCGCCCGATGCACCGTCATCGCCCCTGCGCTTGACGAAAAACCCGGCATTGGCCCGGGAAACCAGCCATCCCTGGGCCACCAGGCGGTCATAGGCCTCCACCACCGTGAAGACGCTGACGCCGTGCATGGCGGCAAAACCGCGGATAGAGGGCAGCTTGACGCCCGGTTTCAGCGCCTGCCCGGCAATCATGCCTCGCAGGCCGTCAACGATCTGGCTCACCAGGGGGGTCTGCAGTTCCGGGCGGAGTGTGAGCATCAAAAAACCAAAAAAGGCAGATTGTGCATTGCAATCCTCGTGCACCGGGTTGGGGAATCCATGTACAGGATTCTAGACCCGCACAGTGCGCTGAAAACAGCGCAAAGGTGTACATGGACGGGCCCGGCCCGCACTTCTACAGTCCACCCGTCCCTGTCCAGAAAACCGAAACCACCTTCACCATGCAGCCAAACCAGACTACCAGCAACGCCGCCCTGATGGCGCGCCGCCAAGCCGCCGTGACGCGCGGCGTGGGCCAGGCCCACGAAATTTTCGTCAGCCGGGCAAAAAACGCCGAACTGTGGGACGTCGAAGGCCGCCGCTACATCGACTTCGCCGGCGGCATCGCCGTCCTCAACACCGGCCACCTGCATGCCGAAGTCATTGCCGCGGTCAAAGCCCAGCTCGAGCTCTACACGCACACCTGCTTCCAGGTGGTCGCCTATGAACCCTATGTCGAACTGGCGGAAAAGCTCAACGCGCTGGCGCCTGGAAATTTCGCCAAAAAGACCCTGCTGCTGAGCACCGGCGCCGAGGCCGTCGAGAACGCCGTCAAGGTGGCGCGCTCCTATACCAAGCGCCCCGGCATCATCGCCTTCACGGGCGGCTACCACGGCCGGACCAACATGACATTGGGCATGACCGGCAAGGTGGCGCCCTACAAGCTGGGCTTCGGCCCCTTCCCCGGCGAGGTGTTCCATGCCGAATACCCCAACGCGCTGCACGGTGTCAGCATCGACCAGGCGCTGCATTCGGTCGAGCAGATCCTCAAAAACGACGTCGAGCCCGAGCGCGTGGCGGCCTTCATCATTGAACCGGTGCAAGGCGAGGGAGGCTTCTACATCGCCCCGCCCGAGTTCATCAGCCGCCTGAAGGCGCTGGCCGACCGGCACGGCATCCTGCTGATCGCCGACGAGGTCCAGACCGGCGCGGGCCGCACAGGCACCTGGTATGCCAGCGAACAGTGGCCCGTGGCGCCCGACCTGATTGCCATCGCCAAATCCATGGCGGGGGGTTTCCCCATCTCGGGCCTGGTCGGCCGCGCCGAGGTCATGGACGCACCCGGCCCCGGCGGCCTGGGCGGCACCTACGCGGGCAGCCCCATCGGCTGCGCGGCGGCACTGGCCGTGCTCAAGGTTTTCAAGGACGAAAAACTCCTGGAGCGCAGCAACACCATGGGCAGCTACCTGGTCAAAGGCCTGCGCGCCATTGCGGAAAAGGAAGCGGCCATCGGCGATGTCCGCGGCCTGGGCGCCATGGTGGCCATAGAGCTCTTCGAAAACGGAGACCCCGCGCGTCCCGACGCCGCACTGACCAAACGCGTGGTGAGCGAAGCCGCCCGGCGTGGATTGATATTGCTCTCCTGCGGCACCTACGGTAATGTGATCAGGATTCTGGTCCCCCTCACGGCGTCCGACGCCTTGCTGGACGAAGGCCTGAAAATCCTGGCCGACAGCTTCGCCGCATCGCGCTGATCTTCGTGGACAGCTCAGGAAAACCGATGACCGATAACGATGTCCTTGTGCGCTTTTCGGGCGTGCAGAAAACTTATGACGGCGAACAGCTTGTCGTGCAGCAGCTCGACCTTGACATTCATCGCGGGGAATTCCTGAGCCTGCTGGGCCCTTCCGGATCCGGGAAAACCACCACGCTGATGATGCTGGCCGGCTTCGAGTCGCCTACCGCCGGGGAAATCTTTCTTAACGGTTCGCAGATCACCGGCACGCCGCCGCACAAGCGCAACTTCGGCATGGTGTTCCAGAACTACGCCCTCTTCCCGCATCTCACCGTGGGCCAGAACGTGGCCTATCCGCTCACGGTGCGCAAGGTGCCGAAAGCCGACCAGGCCAGCCGCGTGCTGCGCGCGCTCGACATGGTCCGCCTTTCGGGCATGTCCGACCGCCTGCCCGGGCAGCTGTCGGGCGGCCAGCAGCAGCGCGTCGCCCTGGCGCGGGCGCTGGTGTTCGAGCCCCAGCTCGTGCTCATGGACGAACCGCTGGGCGCGCTCGACAAGCAGCTGCGCGAGCACATGCAGATTGAGCTGAAGGAACTGCACAAGCAGCTGGGCGTCACCTTCGTCTATGTCACGCACGACCAGGGCGAGGCACTGACCATGAGCGACCGCGTGGCGGTCTTCAACGATGGCGCGATCCAGCAACTGGCCCCCGTGGAGGCGCTGTATGAGACACCCTCAAACCGCTTTGTCGCCGGTTTCGTCGGCGACAGCACCGTGCTCAAAGGCAAAGGACGCGCCGCGGGCATTGAATTGCCGGACGGCCGTGTCCTGGGCGGCATCCATGTCAACCAGGCGGCCGTCGGCGCGCAGGTCGAGGCCTATATCCGTCCGGAGCGCATTGTGCTGCATAGCCAGGCGCCGGCTTCAGCCGCCAATGTGCTGCCCGCGCGCGTGGCGCGCATCATCTATTTCGGCGACCACCTGCGGCTGCTGTGCGACGTCGGCGCCGGCCAGGTGGAGGCCACGGTCAAGCTGCCCCTCACCCTGCTGGACGGCCTGCCGCCGCCGCAACCGGGTGACGCGGTACACCTCGAATTTCCGCCCGCATTGACGCGGATCTATGCGGTGTAAGCCCGTTCCCCATTCCCCATTCACCATTCACCATCCCCTTCCACCATTTTCAAGCGTCCCTTCCGCCGTTACCTTCCGCCTTCACCTTCTGCCTTTATCAACCACCGAGGAAATAGCACCATGAAGAAAAACATCATCGCCCTCGCCATGGCTTCGTGCCTGGCCCTGCCTGCACTTGCGCAGCAGCAGATCACCGTCGTCAACTTCGGCGGCGCCAATGCCAATGCGCAGAAAAAAGCCTACTACGAGCCCTACGAAAAAGCCGGCACCAAAGTCGTCGCGGTGGAATACAACGGCGAGCAGGCCAAGATCAAGGCCATGGTCGAGACCAAGAAGGTGACCTGGGATGTGGTCGAAGTTGAAGCACCCGATGTGCAGCGCGGTTGCGACGAAGGCTTGTTTGAAAAAATCGATTTCAGCAAAATCGGCGCCAAAGCGGACTTCCTGCCCGCAGCGGTCAAGGAATGCGGCGTGGGCGTTTTTGTCTGGTCCACCGTGATGGCCTGGAACGCCGACAAGGTCAAGACCGCCCCCACCAGCTGGGCCGACTTCTGGGACGTCAAGAAGATCCCCGGCAAGCGCGGCATGCGCAAGGGCGCCCGCTACAACCTCGAGTTCGCGCTGATGGCCGACGGCGTCAAGCCCGCCGACGTCTACAAGGTCCTGGGCACCAAGGACGGCGCCGACCGCGCATTCCGCAAGCTGACGGAGCTCAAGCCCAGCATCCAGTGGTGGGAAGCCGGCGCCCAGCCCGCCCAGTTCCTCGTGGCCGGCGACGTCGCCCTCAGCACGGTCTACAACGGCCGCATCGACGCCGCCAACCGCGAAGGCCGCAACCTGAAGATCTACTGGCCCGGCGGCATCTACGACCTCGACTATTGGGTGATCCCCAAAGGCGCGCCCAACAAGGATGCGTCCATGAAGTTCATCGCCTTCGCCAGCCAGCCCGCCACCCAGGCCGTGTACGCGCAGAACATCGCTTACGGCCCGGTCAACAACCAGGCTTTGGCCAAGCTCGACAAAAAGGTGCTGGATGACCTGCCGACCTCGCCGGCCAATGCGAAAGAGGCCATCCAGATGAACGTCGGCTTCTGGGCCGACCAGGGCGAGGCGCTTGAAAAACGCTTCGCCGCCTGGGCCACGCAATAAAGCCGGGAGCAGGCCAGCATGAACAGTTTCACCAGCAAGGCGGCCCTGACGGGCGAAGACGCCGGCGCGCTGCGCCGGGCGCTGTCGCGGGCCGATGCGCGCCGCAAATGGCGTGCCTTCGCCCTGACCCTGCCCTTGCTGGTGTTTCTGCTGGTGACCTTGCTCATTCCCATTGCGGCACTGCTGCAGCGCGCCGTCGAAAACCCCGAAGTCGTGAATGCGCTGCCGCGCACGGTGCAAAGCCTCAAGGGCTGGGACCCGCAGGCGGCGCCTGCGCCCGCCAGCTATGCGGCGCTGGTGGACGACCTGGGGCATCTTTCCGACAGCTCGGACGCCGGCGCCCTGGCGCGGCGGCTCAACTCGGAGGTGCCCGGCTCCCGCTCGCTGGTCATGGGGGCGTACCGCGCGCTGCCCATCAGCGGGTCGCCGCAGGACATACAGGCCCGGCTGGTCGAGCTGGATCCCCGCTGGGCGGAGCCCTCCTTCTGGCAGGCGATTGCCAAAAACGGTTCCCGCTGGACGCCCGACTACCTGCTGGCATCGGTGGACCTGCGGCGTGACAGCCAGGGCAACGTCGAACGCATGCCGCCGGACCAGCGCGCTTTCGGGCCCATCCTGCTGCGCACCTTCCAGATCAGTTTTGTCGTCACCCTGTTCTGCCTGGCACTGGCTTACCCGCTGGCCTGGTGGCTGGCCTCACTGCCGGCGCGCAAGGCCAACCTGCTGATGATCCTGGTGCTGGTGCCTTTCTGGACCTCCATCCTGGTACGCGTCGCCGCATGGATCGTGCTGCTGCAATCCGAAGGCCTGGTGAATCGCGGACTGATGGGCATAGGCCTGATCGACAGCCCGCTGGCGCTGCTGTTCAACCGCGCGGGTGTGGTGATCGCCATGGTGCACATCCTGCTGCCTTTCATGATCCTGCCGCTGTACAGCGTGATGAAAAACGTGCCCGCAACTTACGTCCGGGCCGCTGTTTCACTGGGCAGCACGCCGCTGTCCGCCTTCTTTCGGGTGTATGTGCCGCAGACCTATCCCGGCATCAGTGCCGGGGCGCTGCTGGTGTTCATCCTGTCCATTGGTTATTACGTCACCCCCGCCCTGCTCGGCGGCGCCGATGACCAGATGCTGAGTTATTACATCGCGCGGTACACCAACGTCGAAGTCAACTGGGGCATGGCCTGCGCGCTGGGCGCCGTGCTGCTGACAGCCACCATGATTCTTTACAGCGTTTACCGGCGCATCGGCAAGGCCGAACTCAGCATCGGCTGACATCCTTTTTTCTTCTACAGACTTACAGACGCGGACGCCGATTCACCATGTTCAAAATCACAGGGCCCGCCTTCCCCCGCTACGCCACCCTGGCCGACAAAGCCGGCTGGTGGCTGGTGCGCGCCGCCTGCGTCGCCATCCTGGTTTTTCTGCTGGCGCCCATCCTGGTCATGGTGCCGCTGTCCTTTTCCGACAGCTCCTTCCTGGCCTACCCCATCCCGGGCTGGTCACTGAAGTGGTACCGCAACCTGCTGGATTCGCCGGAATGGGCCAGGGCCGCGAAAAACAGTYTCATCGTGGCGCCCGCCGCCACCCTGATCGCCACCGCGCTGGGCACTTTGGCGGCGGTCGGCCTTTCCAGAAGCAACTTCCCGTTCAAAAGCCTGCTGATGGGCATCCTCATCGCCCCCATGGTGGTTCCCATCATTGTGGTCGGCGTGGCCACCTACCTGTATTTCGCACCGCTGGGTCTTGCCGACAGCTACTTCGGGCTGATCGTGGTGCACGCCGCATTGGGCGCGCCCTTTGTGCTGACCACCGTGCTGGCGACACTCGCGGGCTTTAACCACAACCTGGTGCGCGCGTCGCTCAGCCTGGGCGAAACGCCTTTCAGGACGTTTTTCCGGATCACCCTGCCGGTCATCGCGCCGGGTGTGATCTCCGGCGCGCTGTTCGCCTTCGCCACCTCCTTTGACGAAGTGGTGGTCACGCTGTTCCTGGCGGGCGCGGAGCAAGCCACGCTGCCGCGGCAGATGTTCACCGGCATCCGGGAAAACATCTCGCCGACGATCGCGGCCGTGGCGACCTTGCTGATCCTGTTCACCACCTCCCTTTTGCTGCTGCTGGAATGGCTGCGCGGGCGCAGGGCCTGACACGCCGGGACGACGCCCTCGCGCGGAAACCCTTTCCCGGGGTCGCATACCCACCCGCCGCCCGTAGCTCCCTGCGAAAGCTGTCAAAATCACCCGACGCGCGCATTCTTCGCCCTCTCTCCACGCCTCTTTCACTCACCTCCCCCCTCTTTCACCCTCTTCAGCCTTCCGCTTTAAGGACTCCCGCCCATGGACATGAAAACTTCCCCCATTTCCCTGCTCAAAGATCCCAGCCTGTTCAAGACCGACGCCCTGGTCAACGGCCAGTGGGTCGCGGGCAAGGCCCGTTTTGACGTGAACGATCCGGCCACCGGCCGCAAGCTGGCCGACRTGGCCAACCTGGGCCCGCAGGACGCCGAGGCCGCCATCGCCGCGGCCAATGCCGCCTGGCCCGCCTGGCGCAACAAGACCGGCAAGGAGCGCCACGCCATCCTGCTCAAGTGGTTCCAGCTGCTGATGGCCAACCAGGAAGACCTGGGCCGCATCATGACCGCCGAGCAGGGCAAGCCCTTTGCCGAGGCCAAGGGCGAAATCGCCTACGGTGCGAGTTTTGTCGAGTGGTTCGCCGAAGAAGCCAAACGCGTCAACGGCGAAACCCTGCCGCAGTTCGACAACAACCGCCGCCTGATGGTCCTGCGGCAGCCCATCGGCGTCTGCGCCGCCATCACGCCCTGGAACTTCCCGCTGGCCATGATCACCCGCAAGGTCGCCCCGGCCCTGGCCGCCGGCTGCCCGGTGGTCATCAAGCCGGCCGAGCTCACGCCGCTGACGGCCCTGGCCGCCGCCGAGCTGGCCGTGCGCGCCGGCATCCCGGCCGGCGTGCTCAATGTGCTGACAGCCGACAGCGCCAACAGCATCGCCGTCGGCAAGGTGTTCTGCGCCAGCGACGTGGTGCGCCACATCAGTTTCACCGGCTCCACCGAAGTCGGCCGCATCCTGATGGCGCAAAGCGCGCCCAGCGTCAAGAAGCTCGCGCTCGAGCTGGGCGGCAACGCGCCCTTCATCGTGTTCGACGACGCCGACGTGGACTCGGCCGTCGAGGGCGCCATGGCCAGCAAATACCGCAATGCCGGCCAGACCTGCGTCTGCGCCAACCGCATCTATGTGCAGGACGGCGTGTACGACCAGTTCGTCGAAAAATTCGCCGCCAAGGTCAAGGCGCTCAAGGTCGGCAACGGCTTTGAGGACGGCGTGGTGCAGGGCCCGCTGATCGAGGATGCGGCCATCGAGAAAGTGCAGCGCCACGTCGCCGATGCCCTCGCCAAAGGCGGCAAGCTGCTGGCCGGCGGCCACAAGCTCGAAGGCCAGTTCTTCGAGCCCACGGTGGTCTCCGAAGCCACCGCCGACATGCTCTGCGCCCGCGAAGAAACCTTCGGCCCCTTCGCGCCGGTGTTCCGCTTCAAGCACGACCAGGAAGCCATTGATGCGGCCAACAACACCGAGTTCGGCCTGGCCAGCTACTTCTACAGCCGCGACATCGGCCGCATCTACCGCGTCGCCGAGGCGCTGGAGTACGGCATGGTGGGTATCAACGCCGGCGTGATCGCCACCGAACACGTGCCCTTCGGCGGCGTCAAGCAGTCGGGCCTGGGCCGCGAGGGTTCGCGCCACGGCATGGACGAATACCTCGAGATGAAGTACCTGTGCCTGGGTGACATCCAGCGCTAAGCCGGCACCCGTTACACCCGCGACCGCACCGACATGCGCCTGCTGCTTGTGGAAGACGAAGCCGAGATGGCTTCGTGGCTGCTGCGCGCTTTCAAGCAGAGCGGTTATGTCTCCGACCACGCACCCGATGCCGCCACGGCCGAATCACTGCTGGCCGGCAACGACTATGACGCCGTGGTGCTCGACCTGCGGCTGCCCGACAAACACGGGCTCACGGTGCTGGCCGAGCTGCGCAAGGCCGGCAACCGTACGCCCGTGCTGGTGCTGACGGCGCAGGGTTCGCTGCAGGACCGGGTCAAGGGCCTGAACGTTGGGGCCGACGACTTCCTGGCCAAGCCTTTCGCCATCGAGGAGCTCGAAGCCCGCCTGGCCGCGCTGGTGCGGCGCAGCCGGGGCCGCTCCCACGCGCCGCTGCAATGCGGCTCCCTGTCATGCCCGCACGACAGCCGCGCCTTCACGCTGGCGGGCACGCTGCTGCAGCTCACGCCGCGCGAAAGCGCGGCCTTGTCGGTGTTGCTGGCGCGCAGCGGCACGCCGGTGGAAAAGTCGCAGCTCTCCGGCAAGGTCTTCCCGGCCGACAGCAATGCCGGCCCCGACGCGATAGAGCTGGTGCTGCACCGGCTGCGCCGCAAGCTCGAAGGCGGCGACGTGCGCATCGTCACCGTGCGCGGCCTCGGTTATATGCTCGAAAGCATCACGCCGGACAGCACCGCGCATGAAAATACTGCGCACTGACCCCGACCGCTTCGGCATACGCGCGCGCCTGCTCACGCTGCTGCTCCCGGCCATCCTGGGCCTGCTAGCCCTGGACAGCTGGAACGACTACCGCGCCCTGCGTGACCAGGTGCAGGAGGCCTACGACCAGAGCATGCTCGAGGCCGCGCATGCGCTGCAAAGCAGCGTGGCGCCGGCGCCGGACGGCTCGCTGCGCCTGAACGCGCCGGCCGGCGTGCAAGCCCTGTTCGCCGCCGCCGGCCCCCTGCAGAAATACCTGCACGTCGGACTGACAGAGCTGGGGGATGCACACCCACCTGAGATCACCTTGCTGGGCGTCACAGACCTGCCCGCGCCGCCGCCGCGCTCATCGCCTTCATCGCCCGACCCCTACTCTCCCGCCGTCGCCTGGCCTGTCTGGTACGACGACTTCTACGCGGGCCATCCGGTGCGCGTGGTGGCACTGCAAAGCCAGGTGCTGGACGGGCGCGGCGGGAACTTCAAGCTGCTGGTCCAGGTCGCGGAAACCACAGTCCCGCGCGACCGGGCGCAGGCCGCCACCCTGCGGCAAGAGCTGATACGCGACGCGCGCATGGTGCTGGTGATGGTGCTGCTGGTCTGGCTGGGCGTGACCTGGTCGCTGCAGCCCCTGGAGCGGCTGCGCAAATCCGTGCTGCAAAGCAAGGGCACCGACCTCCAGCCGCTGGACACTCGCGACGTGCCGCATGAAGTCGCGCCCCTGGTCGACGCCCTCAACCAGCACCTGGCCAGCTACCGCGAGCTGCTGGAGCAGCAGTCACAGTTCCTCGCCGATGCCTCGCACCAGCTGCGCACGCCGCTGGCCATCATGCTGACCCAGGCGGGTGTGGCGCTGCGCGAAAAAGACACCGGGCAACTTCACGCCACCCTGCGCGCCATGGTCGCCCAGATCGCGCGCAGCCGGCGCCTGTGCGAGCAACTGCTCTCGCTGGCCCACGCCAATGAGGGCGCGGCGCCCGCGAACATGTCCGACCTGCCCGGCATCGTCGACCTCAACACCATCGCCAGGGAGGTGGTGCTGCAGTACCTGGCGCTGGCCCACGAGAAGAACCAGGACCTGGGCTGGGTCGACGCCCGCGGCGACTCCACGGAAGCAGGCGCACTGCAGGATGCGCCCGTGGTCCCGGTGCGGGCGCGCGGCCCCGAGCTGCACGAGGCGCTGTCCAACCTGGTGCACAACGCGATTGCCTACACGCCGGCCGGCGGGCACATCACCGTGATGGTATCCACGCTGGACGGCATGGCCCTGGCCGAGGTCCGCGACGACGGCCCCGGCATCGCCCCAGCGCGGCGTGCCCAGGTCTTCGAACGCTTCCATTCGGCCGACCCGGGCGCTGAAAGAGGCTCGCACCGCGCCGGGCTGGGCATGGCCATCGCGCGCGCCTATGCGCGGCGCAACGGCGGCGACATCGAGCTCGCGGACACGGCCTCCGGCGCCGGCCTGCGCGCCGTCTTGCGCCTGCCGCTGGCGCCCCGTATTACTCCCTCTCCCTCTGGGAGAGGGCAGGGGTGAGGGCTGGCGGCCTAAACACGGAGCAGTGGATATTTATCCGCCGCTGGCCCTCACCCTAACCCTCTCCCAGAGGGAGAGGGGACAAGATAGCCGGAAAGGGACAAAGCTTCTCAGCAAACCCACAGCCCCGTTAGTGATAACACGTATTTTGGCCCCCGCCGCGTAAAACGAAAGCCGATTGGAAGCCTCGCTTCCTAACATCGCCTCCAGCCCGAACGCCCGCCGCCTGCGCTGTGCAGGACCGGAGAGCCGGGACATTAGCAGGAGACGCGATGACCCACCTTTCATTCACCGACAAGGCCGCACCGGCGCGGTACCGGAGGTGCCTCCCATGAACCTGAACAACCGCAACTTCGTCCGCGGCCTGTGCCTCATGGCGATCGCCCTGGTCTTCGGCKGCGTGTCCTTCAACTACACGCTGGGCGAGCTGAGCCGCTCCGGGCCCGGCCTGTTCCCGCTGATGGTGAGCTCCTTCCTGTTCATCATCGGCGTGCTCACGGTGGTGCGCTCGCACTTCGTCGACCCCGTGCCCCTGGACTACAGCGTCAAGAACATCGCCCTCATCCTGCTGAGCCTGGTGGGCTTTTCGGTACTGTCCCAGTACGTCAACATGATCCTGGGCATCGTCTTCCTGGTGTTCTGCTCCACGCTGGCCGGCACCTCGTATTCCGTGGTGCGCAACATCAAGATCTCCATCGGCCTGGTCGCCGTGGCCTTTGCCTTCAAACAATTTCTCGGCCTGAGCCTGCCGCTGTACTGATATGGAAGTCTTTCACAACCTCGCGTTCGGTTTCGAACATGCGCTGACGCTGCAAAACCTGCTGTACTGCGCCCTGGGCTGCACGGTGGGCACGCTGATCGGGCTGCTGCCCGGGCTCGGCCCCCTGTCCACCATCAGCCTGCTGCTGCCGCTGACCTACTCCATTCCCACCGGCGGCGCGCTCATCATGCTGGCCGGCATCTACTACGGCGCGCAATACGGTGACAGCGTGAGCGCCATCACCATGAAGATCCCGCACGCCAGCAGCATCGTGGCCTGTATTGACGGCTACCAGATGACGCTCAAGGGCAAGACCGGCCTGGCGCTCTTCACCGCCGGTGTCTCCAGCTTCATAGGCGGCACCGTGGCCATCGTCGTGCTGTCGACCATGGCGCCCGCGCTCGGCGAGGTCGGCTTCCTGTTCGGCCCGGCTGACTACTGCGCGCTGATGCTGCTCGGATTCTTCTGCGTGAGTTTTGTCAGCAGCGGCAGCCTGCTCAACGGCCTGGCCATGGCCATGGTCGGCGTGCTGCTCGGCATGGTCGGCACCGACGTCAACAGCGGCGTCGCGCGCTACACCATGAACCTGCCCTTCCTGATGGACGGCATAGGGCTGATCAGCATCGCGCTGGGCTGCTTCGGCATCGCCGAGGTCGTGAAAAACCTCGACAACAAGAACGTGCTCACGCCCTTCAACGGCAAGATCAAGCTCATGCCGACCTGGCCCGAGTTCAAGCGCATCATCCCCAGCGCCCTGCGCGGCAGCGTGATCGGCTCCATCCTGGGCATACTGCCCGGCGGCGGCCCCACCATCGCCCAGTTCGCCGCCTATGCCGCCGAC
Source organism: Polaromonas sp. P1_G1 (assembly GCF_056405595.1). Lineage (NCBI taxonomy): Bacteria > Pseudomonadati > Pseudomonadota > Betaproteobacteria > Burkholderiales > Comamonadaceae > Polaromonas > Polaromonas sp. P1_G1. The sequence continues at coordinate 32,260 of NZ_JBFUBU010000038.1, read as the reverse complement.
AAGAAATTCAGCAAGTACAAGCACGAGATCGGCACCGGCTGCATCGAAGGCGTGGCCGGCCAGGCCGCGGCCGACGAAGCCGCCGCGCGCACCAGCTTCATCCCGCTGATGGCCATCGGCATTCCCGAGAACGCCGTCATGGCGCTGATGATGGCGGCCTTCGTGGTCAAAGGCATACAGCCCGGCCCCAACATGATCGCCACCCACCCTGATTTGTTCTGGGGCCTGGTGGCCAGCATGTGGATAGGCAACTGCTTCCTGCTGGTCCTCAACGTGCCGCTGGTGCGCTACTGGCTGTCGGTGTTCAAGATCCCCTACACCGTGCTGTTCCCGGCCATCCTGTTCTTCTGCTGCATAGGCACCTACAGCATCAACAACAGCCTGGACGACATCTACACCACCGCCGTGTTCGGCCTGATCGGCTACCTCTTCCTGCGCCTGGACATGGAAGCCGCGCCGCTGCTGCTCGGCTTTATCCTGGGCCCCATGCTCGAAGAGAACTTCCGCCGCGCCATGCTGCTGAGCCGCGGCAGCTTCAACGTCTTCGTCAATCGCCCCATCAGCGGCACGCTGCTGGGTGTCATCGGCATCCTGGTCGTGTGGCAGGTGGTGGTGTTTGCGCGCAAGTTGATCAAGTCACCGGACCATCACATCCACTCAGGCGGCAATCCCCCTGTCGTACCTGCAGTGCCGCTGCCCGCAACCGGCGGTAAATAGTCAACCCTGGTCTTTTTGAAGGCCGCTGGCCCCCACCCCTGCCCTCCCCCTGCGGGGGAGGGAGAAGAGTGGCGGTTTCACTCCTTCCCCCGCTGGGGGAAGGTTGGGATGGGGGCCTGCGGCCCTTGTGTTGAAATAAGCCTCCCATCAGGAGACCTCCCCATGAACCGCAGACTCGTACTCCAGGCCGGCGCCGCGGCAGCCCTCGCCACCGTCCTTCTCAGCGTCCACGCCCAGTCCACAGGCGGCAAACGCCAGGGCATCGTGATCCAGGTCAGCGACAACGACCCGGCCAAATGGAACCTGGCGCTCAACAACGCCAAGAACCTGCAGGACGACGTGGGCGCGGCCAACGTCGAGATCGAGATCGTCGCCTACGGCCCCGGCATCAGCATGCTCAAGCTCGAATCACCCACCGGCTCGCGCATCGCCGACGCCGCCAAAGCCGGCATCAAGGTCACCGCCTGCGAGAACACCATGCGCGGCCAGAAGCTGACCAAGGACGACATGCTGGCCGGCATCAGCTATGTGCCCGCCGGCGTCACCGAGATCATGAAGAAGCAGCACGAAGGCTGGGCTTACCTGCGGCCTTGACGGCCTGAGGCGGGGGCTGGCGATAGTCACCAGGGATACACCTTGTGACGACGTCCGGGCCGGCCGCCGCCTCGCCAGACAGGCCGCGCGCAGTACCATGGCCAGGTGCGCCGCGCATCCATCGCGCCGCACAAACCCCCATGGAAATCGAACTCAAGCTGAGGCTGCCCCCTGACGCGCTGGCCGCGTTGCGCGCCGACCCGCTGTGGGCCCATACCCGCGCCACGCGCAAGCAGCTGGACAACATCTACTTTGACACGCCGCAGCGCGCGCTGGCCAAGGCCGGCATAGGCCTGCGCCTTCGCAGCGACGGCAAGCACTGGCTGCAAACCGCCAAGGGAGGCGGCAGCAGCCACGCGGGCCTGCACCAGCGCGAGGAAATCGAATTCCCGGTCGCCGGCCAGGCGCTCGAATGGGGGCCGCTGGCCGGCACAGCATTTGAGTCGGTTCTGGCGCCCCTCAAAGACAAATTACAGCCGCAATTCCGCACCCGCTTTGAACGCGAAATCCGCCAGGTCACCGGCGCCGCGGGCGGCATCATCGAGGTCGCCATCGACCACGGCGAAATCCTGGCCGGGGACCACAGCGAGGCGCTGTGCGAGGTGGAACTGGAACTCAAGGGCGGGCCGGTGGACGAGCTGTTCGCGCTGGCCCTGCTGCTGGTGGAACGCCACCCGCTGGTGCTGGACAGCCGCAGCAAGGCCGAACGCGGCGACCGGCTGGCCCGCGGCGCGGCGCTGGAACCGCCTGTCAAAGCGGCCGCGCTGGCGGCGCCCCCAGGTGACGATGCGCGCGACACCGCGCGGGAGGCCGTCCAAGCCTGCCTGGCCCACTGGCAGGCCAACGAAGCCGGCTTCCTCGCCCAGCCCCAGGCCGGGCACTACGACAGCGAATACCTGCACCAGTTGCGCGTCGCGGTGCGGCGCCTGCGTGTGGCCTGCGGCCCGCTGGCCGGCGCGGCCCAATGGCGGCAGGCAGCGCTGGCGCCCTTGCAGGACAGCCTGCGCGCACTGGGCCAGCGCCTGGGCGCCGCGCGCGACTGGGACGTCTTCATCGAGGAAGCCTGGCCGCCGCTGGCGGACAGCCTGCACGACGCGGCCCTGCGCCAGAAGCTGCAGGAGGCCGCCGCCCTGCAACAGGCCACCGCGCGCCTGCAAGCCCAGGCCGCCCTCGAGGAACGCGACACCCAGCACCTGCTGCTGCAGCTGGGCCGCTGCCTCGCCCAGCCCGAGGACGAAGGTCCACCCGTGCCCTTTGACGCGCTCACGGCGCAGCTCGAGAAACTGGACCACAGGCTGCGGCAAGCCCTGCCCCGGCTGGAACAGCTAAGCCCCACGCGCCTGCACCGCCTGCGCATCACCGCCAAAAAACTGCGCTACCTCACGGAGTTCATTGCCGGCCGCTACGACGCCAAAGCCATCGAAGACTGGCTGGACTGGCTCAAAAAGGCACAAACCGTCTTCGGCGTGCACAACGACCGCGTGACGGCCAGGGCGCATATCGAAGCCCTGTGCGCCGGCATGGAGCAGCCCGGCAAGCTGCAGCACAGCTTGCAGGCGGCCTTGCGAGAGCAGGACCAGCCTGAGCTTTCGCTGCGGGCGTTGCCTGAGCCGTACTGGCGCATTTGAAAGCGGGAACCGGGGTGTAAAATCGCCGCGAGCCCGCCCCTGGCTCGGCTTCAGCGCAAAGTGGCTCGTCAGCAGCCACGCAAACGCGGGTGTAGTTCAATGGCAGAACGGCAGCTTCCCAAGCTTCATACGAGGGTTCGATTCCCTTCACCCGCTCCAGATTTCAACTAGTCTTCAGTTCTTTGAAGATTTAGCCTCCAGCCTCACTGCAGCCCTAACATTCCATAGAGAATGTTCAAAGACTCGTCTCTATCGCCGCAGGATTGAAATTCCCCAGCAACCGAAAGCACTCATGAACGAAGAAGAAGCCAAGGCAATCCAAGAGGCCGCTAAAACCGCCGGTAAAGGTATTGATCTAGTCCAATCTGCGGGAAAGACAATGGACAGGATATTCGGTGAAACGATGAATCAATTCGCGGGAGGCCTGGCCGACTGGGCGACATATTGGCGGCATAAGAACTTCCTGGCCATTGCAGATAAGGTGGAGACCCTCCATGCTGCACGTAAGCTGGCGGGAAAACCAATCCCACTACCCGTGCAGTTTGCCCTACCAATCTTGGACGCCGCCTCGTTAGAGACTGAGGAAGACGTTCAAGACTTATGGGCTGGGCTGATAGCGAACGCCGGCGATCCCAGCAAGGCTTACAAGCCGAAAAAGGTTTTCCTAGAAACTCTACGCGGAATGCAAGGTTTAGATGCTCTAATTTTAAAAACACTGGCGGACGACGCACTGCTTGAGAAGCATTCGCTAATTAGCGGCAGCCTACTAAATGCGGGGGTGCTTGCTACAGAGATCGGCGCAGACTTGTTAGAGGTACAAATTTCGCTTCAAAGTCTTGCTCGCTTGGGATGCGTAATTGACACTTGGTCGGAAACCATCGATGGGATGGACACCGGCTACTCGGGCTTCAGAGTCAACAATCCTAAATCGAATTTTCGCCTGTCCCATTTAGGCGTGCAACTCCTGCTAGTGACCTCCGGAAAATAGCATCGGGATCTGCGCGTTTGAATTGGCATCCACGGCCAGTTGCTCCTCTATACGGAGGAGGCGGTTAAGTGGCATGTCCGCCTAAAATCGATTGAGGAGCCTGGCTTTTTAACTCAGTCCTGTCAAACCGCAACCCTTGCGGCCCACATGACGCTAGAGGGTAATCATGAGTTACGTGACCTTCTATAACCGCGACGGCCGCCCAGTCGCCTGGATCGGCGACAACCAGAACTACACATCCGTATTTCTATATGACGGTTCCCCGGTTGCGTGGATTTCGGACGATTCGGTGTATGCGTACTCAGGGAGACACCTCGGTTTCTTCCAAGATGGGTGGATTCGAGATCACAACGGCCACGCTGTCTTCTTTACTAGTGAAGCAAGCGGTGGACCGGCGAAGCCGGCTCGAGAGGCTCGTCCGGCACGTGGCGCCCGCGGAGCGAGACCGGCCAGAGGGGCTCGTGAGGCGCGACCGGCTAGGGCCGCTCGCACCATGTCTTGGTCGGTTCTGAGCGACGAGTCCTTCTTTCAACAATAGGAATGCTCTTCGTTATAAGACGTAGGAATCTCGGCCATGAACCACCGACCCGAGGGGCCCATCCCGGACACGTATCAACGGGTCAAGGAGGCTGCATATTTTCTCGAAAAATCCGCCAAACATTACCACGCTCCGTTGGAGTTTCAGTTCAATTTAAACGCCTTTATTCAAGCCCTGCGGAACACAACTTTTATTTTGCAAAGCGAACCAAATAAGCCTAGAACCTTTGAATCTTGGTACGCGGAAAAACAAGCAGAAATGAAGCGGAGCGAACTCTTGCGACGTTTTGTAGAAGCGCGGAACGTTGTTGTGAAGCAGAGTTCATTGACTGCTCGAAGCACCGCACGGTCTGGGCTTTTTCGGGGTCGCAACTTTAAACTGGGAATGCAACACGAGTTGCCGCTCCTCGCTCCATCAAAGTGGATTTTGGAACGATTGAACGCAAACGTCGGCTTCCTTCTCGATGAAGGACGCTCGCAACCATGGGAACAGTTTGGGGTTCAGAGAACCTGGGTGGTGGCAGAGCTTGGTGAGTCGGAGGTGCTGAGTTTGTGCCTGCAAGCTCTAAACCATGTTGCTGCAGTAGTAGGAGAGGCGCATAGCCTCTTCGGAGCCGACATGGAAAAGACAGAATTGGAACTGGACATGCTGCGAACTCAAACGTTCCTCGAGACCGATGCGGATCCGTCGCTCATTGCAAAGTGGGGATGGAATGACACCTCATAACCATTTATCGGTCTAGATGTTCTATCGACTGCCGCAGAGATCAGCCAAGTTCTAGACGCGTATCAGATATGAAAGATTTGAAGTCCGCTCAACAAACTCCACATTGAGAGAGCATGCAAGATATTCAGAAGTATTTTCAAGCTGAGATAGACGATCTATCTCTTAAGCTCATAGCAACATTTGGACTCGTGTTTGAGCAGCCTGTAAATTCTGCTGTTCCCGACCCACTTTCACGTTGGTTAGATTTCCGACTCAGATATATTGAGCCTCGGCCTCGCCAAATAGTGGCATCGAGCAAATTCCCAGTAAGTCTTCCTCCAGAAATTACGGAGTCACTGCATGCTTTAGAAAAGGCGATCATTGACGGAGATGACATCAATGCCTTTCAGAGCAAAACCAGCGTTCGAAACGATACCAGTGGCAATAAGCGCCAGCAGCGAACAGACGGGCTATGGGCGACGTGGGGGATACATCATCTCCACCTAACTAGCGTTCCGCTTAAACAAGGGCAGAGCTTTTCAGCCCGTTCAGATTGGTTGCTTTTCTTGATGGTTACGCCTGACGTAGTAGCGTTCATTGATGTCCGCGAGCACAACGAAGCGCACCTTTGGAGTCAGGAAGATTTGGTCAAAACCTATATTCAGAGTTTCCCAGGCCATTCCAAACAATTTCGCATGAATGGTGTTTTAGGGTTGGCCAACTCACCACCGACAGCCGAAGAGACTGCCCAGCTTAGAAAAGCTGGCGTAACTTCTCTGATCGAAGTCAATGGAAATGTGTACGCACCTCCAGGAGGGGGCGTTACAACGGCATCAACTGCATTGAAAGCGACTCAAACCGGCATGGTGGTTCGTTCCAATTTAAAGGAAATTGCTAAATGGGTGGCTGAACCAGACTCCCCAATGCAATTGAAAGCGAGCGAACTTGCTATTGTTGAACCATACTTTGACCTCATTGTCTTTGGCGACGGTAATATAGGAATCGGTTTACGCGACACGGAGTGGCGATGGGGACTTCGTCGAGAAACTCCCGGCAGAGAAAAAGATGCCATGGAGACATTTCATGAAACTTTTCTTCCGAAGTGGGCGGGAAAGGCTCTTGTGACCTATTGGGCGTCCCTCCCAAACCAAAGCCCCTAGCGTTATCAAATCCCCCGATAAGCATCAGCTACGCCTTTCAATCGCTCCAGGCTCCCCAATAAGATCTCACACAGGGCCTCATTGCTTTCCAGCGAGCAACCCTGCCCGCCCCGCGCTCTACCGAGTCATTCCCCTACCGCCAACGCTTCCATCCCAATTGTTCCAAAAACAGAACGCAGACATTCGGTTTTGAAACCTAATGGGGTGCCCTTTCACCCCCCATCTGCCCTGTCATGGCAAAGGCTGGCTACCTCCATCAACGCAACAAACTTTCAAAATATCGCCCGAGCGCCAGGTTGAATTCCTGGGGTGCTTCCAGTGCCGGCAGATGCGCCGTGCCCTGAAGTACGCAGCTTTGGGCCCCGGGTATGCGCTGCGCAACCAGCGCGCATCTTTCCTGCAAGTGCGGGAGGTCAAGATCGCCCCACATCACGAGCGTGGGCGCTTTGATCGCTTCCAGCTGTTCCCATGCGGAAGGTTCTTCGGATGCCGGGCCAGTGTCGGCAGCCCGTAAAGCGCTACCGTTCATCGAGAGGAAGAGCCGGCGAATCTCACCGCCTACCCGCTCCGGCGGACTCAAGGGGCCGTCCAGCCAAAGACGCGCCTGCAGCTCATTCTTTGCATCCAGGTCGCCCTGCGCCTCAGCAGCGCTGATCGCATCCATCAGGACTTTGACCGAATCCCCGTATCGTGGCGCCGGCGCGCCGCTAACACCGGGGGAAACCAGCACCAGACCGCTCACCCGGTCCGGCCGCGCCAATGCCGCGTCGATGGCCACACGCCCCCCCATGGAACAGCCCACCAACACCGCACGGCCATACCCCAAAGAATCCATCACGTCCCAAAGGTCGGCCACATTCGAATACGGCGTTGCTTTCAATGTGCGCGATTCTCCAAAGCCACGACGGTCGTAGCCCGCTACAGGACGGGCTGCTGCCAGCCCCTCCCATTGGCCTTGCCACATTCGTCGATCTGCGACGTTGGCGTGCAGCAAAAGAACCGGCATGCCCACTGCGCCATGGATGGCCTCGTATTCCACGGCCAGCAACGCGCCAGGAACTTCATGCAGCTTCATTGTTTTCATGGCTATGACGATACTGATTGCAGACCCTGGATGTCAACTGTGATGGCCGGCCGCTTGTTTCAGTCGCCCAGCGGTGGCTCACCCAATGCCGTGCTGACGCAGCAACGCTTCTTCATCCCCGGTGATCCAGCCGAGTACTTTGGCATCGGCGCCTTCGAGGCGCACGAGATAGACGTTGGTGAAGGGGATGACTTTTTCCTGGCCTTTGGCCTTGTAGGTCGCGCTCCATTCCACGCGGGCAAGTCCGTGAAGCTCGTCAATGACCGAGACTTGGAGATCGCGCACCACCATTTGCTGCACACCTGTTTCACGGTAGTGCTTGAAACCTTGCACCGTCACCTTTTTGAGTTCCTCATCATTCTTGCCTGTGAAGAGGCCCGAGGGTGATGCGGCGATAAACGAATCCGCATAGAGCGCCGCGACGGCCGGCAGGTCGACTTCGCCCTTTAAGCCGGCGTTGAAGTGGCCTTCATAGCGCTCAAACAATTGCCGCACCGCTTGCTCCATCTGGTGGGAGCCGCTTTCCTTGTTCATGGCATGCACCCCTTTTAAATGTCACCCTCTCTCTTTCACAAAATCGACCATCAATTCCGCGCACTGCGCAGCATGGGTCTCGAGCAGGAAATGCGGACCGTCGAGGACATGCGCCTCCATGCGCGGCAAGTCCCGCAGCCAGGACACGATTTCACCGCAGTCGAAGAAGCTGTCATGCCGACCCCAGAGCATGAGCGCCGGCGGCTGGTGCTGGCGCAGATAGAGCGCGATATCCTTGAACCGGTCGGCATAACGGCCGTAGTCTTTGACCAGGGCGCGCTGCAATTCAAAATGGCCGGGCCGGCTCATGATGCGCCAGTCCTCTATCCAGTTGCCGGCGGAAATGCACGAGGCGATGTCCTCCGGTATGCCGCCCACGTACTGGGCGCGCACCCCTTCGAAGTTCAGGTGGGCGGTGGCGGCTTCTTCATTCTCTTTCGACGGCGTATCCCAATAGGCAATCGTGTCCTGCCAGGCCGGGCCAAAGCCTGTGCGGTGCGCGTTGGCGTTCTGGATGACCAGGCCCCGCACGCGGCCCGGGTCGCGCATCGCAAGGTCGAGCGCGACGGGTGCACCGTAGTCGTGCACATAAAGATAGGCTCCGGCCACACCAAGCTTTTCCAGCAGACCCTCAATCACATCGGTGAAGCGCGCGAAGCTCGGATCGGGAATGAGGCCTGACTGGCCGAAACCCGGAAGATCCGGCGCGATCACAAAACACTTTTCCTACAAGCGCGGGATGATGTTCCTGAAGGTCCGCGACGAGCTCGGAAAACCATGCAGGAGCAGGACCGCAGGATTGCTCCGGTTTCCGGCGAGCACAGCGGAAATGCTGCAGCCGGCAATATCAAAATCCTCACGGCGCGCTGGGCTGGCCGTCATGTCGGTTCTCCCTGGCTTATGGATAGGGGTGGGTCAAAAACCAGCCTAGCCGCCCCTGCGCGATGGCGTGTGGGAATATGGTGCGGCGCGGTATCGGACGCTTTCCTGTCGCCTGCCTGGCGCTTCCCGGGGGCAATTCCCCTATGCCAGCGCGTCCCTCCCAATTGTTCTAAAAACAGAACGCAGACATGCGGTTTTGCCCCCTAATGGGGCGTCTGTCTGCCCCCATCTGCCCTGTATTGGCCCGATTCTTGCCGGCCTCACACAGGAAACAGGAGAAACGCGCGATGAAAAAGATTCTGGGCATTTACAGCAACCCTCACGGCCACTGGGTGGGTGACGGCTTCCCCGTGCGCTCCCTGTTCACCTATGACACGTTGGGCTCGCATGTGAGCCCCTTTCTGCTGCTGGACTACGCCGGCCCGGCGCAGTTTGAGCCCACCGACACGCCGCGCGGCGTGGGCCAGCACCCGCACCGCGGTTTTGAGACCGTGACCATCGTCTACAAGGGCGAGGTCGAGCATCGCGATTCCACCGGCAACGGCGGTGTGATCGGCCCGGGCGACGTGCAGTGGATGACGGCGGCCTCGGGCATCCTGCATGAGGAGTTCCACTCGCGCGAATTCACGCGCACGGGCGGGCCGTTTGAAATGGTGCAGCTGTGGGTCAACCTGCCGGCCAAAGACAAGATGGCGGCGCCGGGCTACCAGGGTATCCTGGACAAGGACATCCCGCGCGTGGACCTGCCGGACGGTGCGGGCAGCGTGCGCGTGATTGCGGGCGACTATGAGGGCCACAAGGGGCCGGCGCGCACCTTCACGCCTATCGACGTGTGGGACATGCGGCTGCGCGAAGGCAAGACGGTGGTGCTGACCATTCCGGAAGGCCGCACGGCGGCGCTGGTGGTGCTGCGCGGCACGGTGCAGCTCAACGGCCAGGACGTGGTGCGCGAAGCGCAGATGGCGCTGCTGGAGCGCGAAGGCGAAGCGCTGCAGATCGAGGCCAACGGCGACGCCACCCTGCTGCTGCTCAGCGGCGAGCCGATCGACGAACCCATCGTGGGACATGGGCCTTTTGTGATGAACACCCGTGAGGAAATCCTGCAGGCGATGAAGGATTTCAACGCGGGGCGTTTCGGCCGGATGGCGGATTGAACACCGCACAGCCCCCCCACGGGGCTGTGCGTGCGTGGGGGCTTTAGCCGAGCTTCAGGTTCACGTTCTTGGTGTACGTGAACTCCATGAGTTCTGCAAAACATTCCTCGCGCCCAATGCCCGACTGCTTGACGCCGCCGAAGGGCGCGCCCATGAAGTGCTGGCTGGAGTTGTTGATCCACACATAACCGGTGTGTATACGTTTGGCGGCGCGGTGCGCGGTGTTGATGTTCTGCGTCCAGATCGAGCCGGTAAGGCCGAAGTCCACGCCGTTGACCTGCTCGAACAGGCTGTCTTCGTCAGCCCATTTAAAGACCGACATGATGGGGCCGAAAACTTCTTCCTGCGCCAGGCGCATGTGCGGTTTCATGTCGGCGAACACGGTGGCTTCGTAGAAGAAGCCGTCCTTCAGCGCCTCGTCCGTCGGCTGCTTGCCGCCACACACCAGGCGGCCGCCGTCTTCCAGGCCCTTGGCGACATAGCCCTGCACTTTCTCCAGCTGCGCGCGGCTGACCAGCGAGCCCATGGTGGTCCTGGGGTCGGTCGGTATGCCGGGCTTGTGGCGCTCGGGCAGCAGCTTGACGACTTTCTCCAGCACCGCGTCGTGGATGGACTCGTGCAGGAAGACGCGGCTGGTGGAGCCGCAGCTCTGGCCCGACCAGGTGAAGTTCATGCCGCCGATGATGCCGTTGACGAGTTTGTCGAGATCGGCATCGGGGTAGGCGATCAGCGCGTTCTTGCCACCGAGCTCCAGCAGCACGGGCTTCAGGTTGTCGGACGCCGTCTTCATGACGGCCTTGCCGGTGGGCACGCCGCCTATCAGCGTGATCTTGCGCACCAGCGGGTGCTTGCCCATGGCGTCGCCGCACTCACGGCCGCCGCATAAAAAGTTGGCGACGCCGGGCGGGAAGATGTCGCCCACGAGTTCGGCCAGCCGCAGGATGGACAGGGGCGCCTGGTCGGGCGACTTCACCACCACGGTGTTGCCGGCGGCCAGCGGCGCGGCCAGGCGAGCGGCGGCGAACATGAAGGGGTGGTTGTAGGCGACGATGCGGGCGATCACGCCCAGCGGCTCCTGCAGCGTGTAGTTGAAGTTGCCGTCGCCCATGGGGATGGTCTCGCCCTTGATCTCGGTGGCCAGGCCCGCGAAGTAATCCAGGCAGTCGGCGGCAAAACCCGCGTCCATGGCCAAGGCCGAGACCGGGTTGCCGTTGTTGAGCGAGTCCAGCAGTGCCAGCGGCACCGCATGCTCGCGCAGCACGGCAGCCGCCTTGCGCAGGTAACGGCCCCGCTCCACGGGCGGCGTGGCGGCCCAGGCCGGGAAAGCCGCGTGGGCGGCCTGCACGGCGGCGTCCACGTCGGCCGCATCGGCAATGGGGGCGCTGGTGATGGCTTCGTTATAGGTCGGGTTAAAGGTCTCGGCCTGGCCGCCCGCCTTGGGCGCGTGCCAGGCGCCGCCGTAGTACAGGCCGCGTTGGGTCGGCAGGATGCCGGCGGGGATTTCGTGTGCGCGCATAAATTTTGTGTCCTTACTCAAGCAATCGTCAGTCCTTCGACCGGGTCAATCCCGCCGTCATGGCCGCGCTGTAGCCGGTCTGCACCACCACGTCGACCACCACGGTTTCGCCACGCCTCACGGCGGCAATCGCGTCGACCAGGATCTTCTCGAGTTCACCCGCGTCTTCGACCGGGCCGATTCCCGTCAGGCCCTGGCCGCGCGCCATCATGGCGAGGTCGGGCGGCGGGTCGCTGATGCGCTGGCCTATCCAGCGGTTCTCGATCGGGCGCTTGCGCTGGCGTGCCACGCGCTCCTGGTGCACCTCGTCGTTGAAAAAGGAGCGGTTGTTGCAGACCACGACCAGCATGGGGATGCGGGCGTTGGCGGCCGTCCAGAGCGCGTTGACGCCCATCATGTAGTCGCCGTCGCCGATCACCGCGACGGGCAGGCGGTCGCTGCCCTTGAGGCCCAGCGCCGAGCCTATGGACATGCCGGGGCCTGAGCCGATGCCGCCGCCGCCGTCATAACCGAGGAAGTCCAGCGGATGCCTGAAGTCCCACATCTCGCCGCTCCAGCTCAGCGGCAGGCGCATCAGGCAGACCTTCTGGTCGCCGACCGCGCGCTTGAGCGTGGCGGCCAGCGTGGACACCATCATGTTGCTGGCGCCCGAGGCGCCCGGCACGGGCTGCACCGGCGGATATACCGGCAGCGGCCGTTTGGCGGGCGCGGGTGTCTTGCGCGCTTTGACGTGCTGGTTCAGCAGGGTCACTGCCGGCTCGGGCTCGCACAGCATGAAGACGTCGACGGGCGGCAGGCCCTGGTGGTCCATGCTCCAGCCGTTGTGGCTGTAGTGGTCAACCGAGACCTGGATGATCTTGCTGCCCACGGGCTTGTCGCCCCAGGCCTGCTTGAGCGTGCCCGAAAGGTCCAGCCAGTCCAGGCTCAGCACCACGTCGGCTTCGCGCAAAACTTCCTGCGCATTGGGTGTGAGGAAGGCGCCGCTGGGCGCGGCATGCAGAGGGTGGTCGGTCGGAAAGGCCGCGCCCACGCGCAGGTCGGTCAGCACCTCGGCGTTCAGGGTTTCGGCCAGCTGGATGCGCTCGGCCCAGGCGGCTTCGCTGCGGGTGACGCGGCCCATCAGGATCACCGGACGGCTGGCACCGGTCAGCAGCGCCGCAGCCTGCGCGACGACCTCGTCCGAAGGGCGTGCCTGCGGCGGCGCGAGGTAGCGCGCCGGGTCGGGAATGGCGGGACGCTCGGCCAGCTTGGATTCCTGCAACGCAGCATCAAAGCAGACATAGACCGGCCCCTGGGGTGCGGTGGTGGCGATCTGCCGCGCGCGCAGCAGGGCTTCCTGCGCCGAGGGAATCGACGCGGGCTGGCAGTCCCATTTGATGAAGTGGCGCACCAGGGCCGCCTGGTCCTGCGCGGTGTGTATCCAGTCGATCCAGGGGCGGCGCTTGTTGGCGTCGACCGGGCCGGTGGCGCCCAGCACGATGACGGGCACGCGGTCCACCCAGGCGTCGAAGATCGCCATGGAGCCGTGCATGAGGCCGACGTTGCTGTGCAGGATGGCGATCAGCGGCTTGCCTGTCACCTTGGTGTAGCCGTGGGCAATGGCCACCGCGTGCTCCTCGTGCAACACCACCATCATCTGCGGCTTTTCATTGCCGAGGTGGTTGACGATGCTGTCGTGCAGGCCGCGAAAGCTGGCGCCCGGGTTCAGCAGCACATAGGGGATGTCCATCGCGCGCAGCATGTCGGCGATGGCATCGCTGGCCCAGACGGTGTCTTCCGGTTCGGAAGGCTGGGGAATGTCGCGGCGCACGGCGGAGCCGGAAGGAAGAGTCATGAAATCTCCTGATGAAAAAGGGGATGGCCGCTTACTCTGGCTTGATGTTGGCGGCCTTTATTACCGCAGCCCAACGCTTCTGGTCGTCGGCGATGAGTTTTGTGAACTCGGCGGGCGTGCTGGTCTCGGCATAAATGCCCTGCTCGGCCAGCTTGGCCTGTACGTCGGGCAGCGCCAGCGAACGGCGCAGCTCGGCATTGAGCTTGTGGATGATGGCGGCCGGCGTTTTTGCCGGGGCCACCATGCCTATCCAGATGTCGCTTTCATAGCTGGGCACGGTCTCGGCAATCGTCGGCACGTTGGGCAGCAGCTCGACGCGTTTGGTGCCTGTGGTGCCCAGCGCGCGCAGCTTGCCGCTGCGAATGTGCGGCAGCGCCGAGTTCATGGGGCAGAACATCACGTCGACCTGGCCGCCCAGCACGTCGACCAGCGCCGGCGCGGAGCCCTTGTAGGGAATCTGCGTGAGCTTCGTGCCGGTCATGGATTTAAAAACCTCGGCGGCCATGTGCTGCGGGCTGCCGGAACCGGCGGAGGCATAGGTCAGCTTGTCGGGGTTGGCCTTGGCCAGCGCGATGAGTTCGGCCACGCTGGTGGCCTGCACCTTGGCGGGCGAGACCACCAGCACCATGGGCACGCGGCCCATCAGCGTGATGCCGGTCAGGTCGCGGTTCACGTCGAAGGGCAGCTTGGGATACAGCACCGGGTTGACGGCCACGGTCTGGTTGGGCGCGACCGCGATGTTGTAGCCGTCGGGCTCGGTCTTGGCCATGAAGTCGGTGGCGATGTTGCCGGCCGCGCCGGGCTTGTTGTCGACGATGACGGGCTGGCCAAAGGACTCGGACATCTTCTGGCCCAGGATGCGGGCCAGCACGTCGTTGGAGCCGCCGGGCGGCAGCGGCACGACGATGTGGATGGGTTTGGCCGGGTAGTCCTGGGCCCAGCCCGGCGAACCGGCGAAGGCGGCGAAAGCGCCGGAAAAGCAGAGGGCGAGCACCCCGATGCGGCGATTGAATGGCATGTCTTGTCTCCAGTTTTTATGGCGCGAATTTGCAGGCGCCAGTCATCCTAGTGAAGACCCAGGATTGATTCAATCTTGAACATTGAATCAATGTGAACGGGTCTCAACGCTTTTCACGAATGCGCACGCCCTGAGCGACCGAAGGCCCGTGCATCACGAAGAAGGGCGGGGTGTTTTGAGGTCGCTGGCCCCCACCCCACCCCTCCCCTCCCCCAGAGGGGGAGGGAGCAAGAGCGGCACGCTGCGATGACGCTAGGACCGGATTTGCTCCTTCCCCCGCTGGGGGAAGGTTGGGATGGGGGCTGGCGGCTTTACAAACTTGGCGCGCGGTCGCAGCAACATGCCGGCCGCTCGCTGCTCCTGCACATGCGCGACCCAGCCCGCGAGCCGACCCAGCACGAAGAGCGCGGCCGTGGCCTGACGCGGCAGGCCCATGGCGCGGGCCATCACGACCAGGGCCAGTTCCTGCCGGGGCAACAGGCCGGCGCCGGTACGCATCTCGTCGATGAAACGCGAGACCGCGCGCAGTTCGCGGCCGGGGTTCTCACGGTTGAACACCATGGCCAGCAGCTGCGCGGCGCGCGGGTCGCCCTTGGGATACAGCGGGTGGTCGAAGCCGGGCACGCTCTGGCCCTGGGCATGGAGCTTGTGGGCGCGCTTGACGAGCGCTGCCGTGGTGGGGGCCTGGCCCAGGAAGTCTTCCACGCGCTCGTACATGCGGCCCACGGACACGCCCGAGGTCGCGCACAGCGCGGCGGCCAGGCAGCTGTGCAGGGTGCCGCCGGCGGAAGCCACGACGCGGGCGGCCAGGGTGCCGGGCGGCAGTTCATGGTCGGCCATCAGGATCAGCATGGCGCGCAGGGCTTCGCTGTTCTCTGCGGTCGGCGGCACGGCCAATGCGTGCAGCAGGCCGGTGACCATGGACTCGCCGCGCTGCATCGGCCGGTAGCCTTGCGCCGCGCCAACAAAACCGCAGCAGGCCACGACGGTCTGCATGATCTCGCGCGCGGCCGGYAAGGTTTTGCCCTGCGACAGGCGCTCGGCCACGGAGCCGCGGCGCATGCCGAGCAACAGCACCACGAGTGCAAAAGACTCGAGCACGTTGCCCTGCACCTGCAGGGTGGTCAGCGTCTGCGTGAGCTTGACGAGTTCGGCGGAGGGTTTGCGCACAGTCCAGGCTTTCGCGCGGGTGGCCAGCTCGCCGGTCCAGAGCAGTTCGGCCACCGCTTCGAAGGAAGCGCCGGATCGCACCAGGTCGGCCGCCAGGTGGCCGCAGTAGCGCGGGCCCTCTTCGGTGATTTCGGTGATGGAGGTCGGGAAGATGGGCTCGCCCCAGTTCATGGCCGAGGCCGCCACTGCGCCGTGGCCGGAGCGCGCCAGCGAGCGCATGCCGACGCGCGTGAGGTCCTCGCGCAGGTAGAGCTTTCCCTTCTGGCCCTGCTGGGCCACGCTGCGTATCCAGCCCCGGCTCACGTAGGCGTACAAGGTCTGCTGCCTGACATTGAGGATTTTCATGGCCTCGGCCGCCGTGGCGTAATCGCGGTGCAGCGTTTTGTCCGGGGTGTCCATGGGCGTGCCTTGTGTCTGCGGGCGAAATGTTGCCGGCCTGCGGTGGGCCGGCGGCTCAGCGCATCACGATGATGGCGATTCCGAGCAATGTCAAGCCGCTGCCGGCCAGCGTGGTGGCCTTGATGGCGTCCCTGTCCTTGAACAGCAGGTGGCTGAGCGGAAACACCAGGATGGGTGTGCACAGGGTCACCAGCGTGGCGACGGACAGCGGTATGTAGCGCATGGCGGCGATCACGCAGATCTGCGCGGAGATCGTCGACACGCCGATCAGTGCAAAAAGCGCCATGCCGCCGCGGTCGGCCGAGCGCATGCGCGAGGCGATCTCGCGCTTGCCGGCGCTGAACAGCAGGTGCAGCGCCAGGCCGCTGACCGCGCCGACCAGCGCGCCCAGCACGGGCTCGTTCCAGCCGCGCACCGCCGAGCCCCTGAGCACATTGCCGATCGCGTATGCCATGGAACTGCCCACACCCAGCAGGAACACCGACTGCAGCACGCGCTGCATGACGGTCGATGGAAGGGCCACGGGCGCGGGGCCGCCGTCAGGCGCCATCACGGCGGCCGTGCCGCGGCGTGAGAAAAACCCGGGCTTGTAACTGACCAGCATCAGGCCGGCGATGGTCATCACCATGCCCAGCGCCACCAGCACGCTCAGGCGCTCGCCCAGCCACAGCCAGGCCATCAGGGCGGTGAACAGCGGGCTGCTGATCTGGAAGATGCTGGCCTTGGCAGGGCCGAAGCGCACGACGGATTCGTAAAAGAAAAAACGACCCAGGTAAGTGGCGAAGGCGCCTGCCGCGGCGAACAGCCAGAAGGCCTGCGCATTCCACCGCAGCGCATCGGCGCGCAGGCCCATCTGCACGCCGAAAGCCAGGGCGGAGAAAGCGACGTTGGCGGAAGTGGCGACCAGGAAGCCCAGGCCGAGGTCCAGGCGATGGGACGCCACCTTGGTGACCAGGATGGACGCGGTGAAGAGCAGCAAGGCGGCGCTTGCCAGCAGGTAGCCCAGAAAGGTGTCAGACATCCAGTCTCATCTTGTCATCTTGATCTTGTTGTGCGCCGGGTGTGCGCCGGGGGGCACCCTATATTTTGAAGGCTTCTAGCGATTCCGGTGCGAACAGCTCCTCGGGTTTCAGTAGCCGCTTGGACAGCCCCTGTTCAAACGAGTAACGCAAAAAGGTCTGCAGCGTGGCCTGATTCTTCTCGAAGCCGTAGGGCCAGAAGTCTTCGCCCATTTCGCGCCTGACCTGCTCGACGTGCGAGGTCAGCCAGGGCAGCATGGCCTTGAGGGCCGCGGTTTCGTAGAGGTCCTCATAGGTGCGGCGCTGCGATTCTTCAAGCGCCTTCATCATCGAACGCGCCACCCAACGGTTGGCCTCGTAGACGTCGCGACGTATCGCGACCGTGTGCATGATGGGGAAGATGCCCGTCTCTTTGAAGTAGTTGCGCTCGACCTGTTCGTAGTCCTCAAACAGGCGCAGCACCTTGCCGCCGCCCTTGAGGAAGCTGGAGGGCATGCGCGCGGTGTAGAGCGCGTCGATCTCGCCGTCGAGCAGCATCTGCGCCAGGGTCTGGTCAGGCCCTATGCGCTCCACCTTGATGTTGGGTGGCAGGTCGAGCTTGATCTTCTCGGAACGGCCGGGCTCTTCCTCACCGCCGGTGAAGTAGGTCACGCTGTCGACGGGCACGCCGTAGTGGTCGGACAAGATGCCGCGTATCCACACCGGGGCCGTCATCTGGTACTCGGGGTTGCCAACGCGCTTGCCGATCAGGTCCTTGGCTTCGCGGATGCCTGAGTTGGCATTCACATAGATGCAGGAGTGGCGGAAAAAGCGCGACGGAAACACCGGGATCGCCACAAAAGGCCGTGGCTCCTTGAACATGGAAACGGTGTACGACGACAGCGACATTTCCGCGACGTCGAACTCCTTGTGCCGCAGCATGCGGAAGAAGGTTTCCTCCACCGGCATGTTGAGGTAGTTCAGGTCTATGCCGTCGGGCTGCACGCTCCCGTCCATCAGGGCGCGGGTGCGGTCGTAGTTCCAGCAGCCGAAGCTCAGTTTCAGTTTTGACATGTCGCGGTGTGTTCCTTGAGAGGGCTAAGAGAGGTTTCAGTAAGGGTTATTCAGGTTTGATGCCTGATGCAACGATAGCCTTTGCGAGGCGTTCGTTCTCGCCGAGGATGGCTTTGTTGTAATCGGCCGGACCGCTGCCGATGGCCTCAATGCCGGCATTGCTCAGCGTGGCGATCACTTCCGGCATCTTGGCGATCTGCGCCATTTCGGCGCTGATGCGATTAATGACGCTGGCGGGGGTGCCCTTGGCAGCCAGCACGCCGACGATGGGCGCGAAGTCAAAGCCCGGGATGGTTTCGGCGATGGCCGGCACATTGGGCTCCTGCGGCGAGCGCTGGGGTGAATTGATGGCCAGCAGTTTGACCTGACCACCCTTCACAAAGCCCACCAGCGAAGGCAGGGCCGCAAACAGCACTTCGACCTGCCCGCCGATCAGCGCCGGCACCGACTGGCCGGAGCCCTTGAAAGGCACATGCGTGATCTGCAGGCCGAGCGAAGCTTTCAGCGCCTCCATGGTCAGATGATGCGTACTGCCGATGCCGGAGGAGCCGTAGTTCAGCGTGTCGGGTTTGGCTTTGGCCAGAGCGACAAATTCCTGGAAGGTGTTAACCGGCACCTTGGGGTGCACCGCCAGGTACAGCGGCGCGCGCGCTGCCAGCGACACCGGCATAAAGTCGCGCTTGTAGTTGTAGCTCAGACTCTTGTAGATGGCGGGGTTGATGGAGAACATCGAACCGTCGGTCACGAGGAAGGTGTAGCCGTCCTTGGGGGCGGTGGCCAGCGCTTGCGCGGCGACCACACCATTCGCGCCGGGACGGTTGTCGACGACCACCGCCTGGCCCAGCTTGTCGCCCAGGCGCTGCGCGAAGATGCGCGCCACGGTGTCGGGCAGGCCGCCGGCCGCATAGGGCACGACGAACTTGATGGGGTGGTTAGGGTAGGCGCCCTGAGCACTCGCGAACCGGGGCAGCAGGCCGGCCAGCAGCAGTGCGCTGGCCAGCAAGAGGAAGCGGCGTGGGGATTTCATGGACTTGTCTCCTGATAATTTTTAAGCTGACGATGCGGAACGAGAAGCAAACGGAAAAGAAATAGCAATACAGCTAGGTGGAGTAGGACGGCTCCAGCGCGGGCTCGCGCGTGTCCCAGACATAGGACGCCTGGTAGGCGCGCCAGTCGGTGGTCTTGGGCACGATGGCCTGGAAGGCGACCACACTGGACGGGATGCGCGCCGCGCCTGTGCCTATGGCCGTGCCGCCGGCCTGGAAGGCTCGCACCGCCTCCAGCATCTGCTTCCGGAATTCGACCACCGCCATGTCACTGGCGCCCAGGCGCTCGTGCGTGCGGTCGGCGATAGGCCCCATGGTCACCCACATCGCGATGTCCTGGTTGGGAAAGCCGGTGATGCCGGTGAAGTTGCCGGCCTTCATGGCCTCGCGGTCCTGCCAGAAATGGTTGGCGCGGTTGCGCAGCGGCGCGTAGTTGGCATCAAGGTCGGCGCCGAGCTGCTGGCCCAGGAATTTGCGCCAGCTGTCGGTGTCGGGCGTCTGCGAGGGATGGCCCCAGGCGATGAAATAAAAGGCCGTGTTGGTGTCGTCCATCGGCACGTTGATGTTGGCGACGTTGTAGAGGTTGTTGGGCGGGATCAGCGCGGTGGCCGGCGCGACGAACACCGTCGAGCGGATGTAGTCGTTGGCGGCCGCGTTCTTGATCGGGCGGCGGATGGCGGCGTAGCGGAAACCGTAGCTGCCGCGCTCCACCTGCATGCGCGGCGCCTTGTCGGTCGAAGGGCGCAGCCAGTTGGTATCGGTGGCCTCGGCGCCTTCGACGCGCGCCGGCACCATGTCGGAGGAATGCAGGCTGGAGCTGTGCGCCGAGTCGATCGCGCCTTCAAGGATTTGCGCCCAGTTGCAGGGGATCAGTGCCTTGGCAATCGTCACCTTGGCATCGGCCGTGGGCGCCCAGGCCGGCGGCTCGAACTCGGGCCGGCTTTCTTTCGGGCCCATATAGGCCCAGACAAAACCGCCCCACTCTTTCACCGGGTAGGCCAGGTGCTTGACCTTTTGCGCCATGCCGCTGGCGGCGGGCTCGGAGACCATCTCCAGCACATTGCCCTCCACGTCCATCTTCCAGCCGTGATACAGGCAGCGCAGGCCGCAGTCTTCATTGCGGCCGAACACCAGCGAGACACGCCGGTGCGGGCAGTATTCATCCATCACGCCGACGCGGCCCTTGGTGTCGCGGAACACCACCAGGTCTTCGCCGAACACGCGCGCCTTGACGGGTGTGCCGTCGGGCTCGCTGACCTCTTCGATCAGGCAGACGGGCGTCCAGTGGCGGCGCATCAACTGGCCCATGGGGGCCTGGCCTTCAACGCGGCACAAGAGTTCATTTTCCTCAGCGGTCAACATCGCGAATGTCCTTCTCATCAGTGGCGGGCCGCGGTGGGGCCCTTGCTTCAAAACGGGTTTAAAAACAGCTTGCAAATCCGGGGCAAGACGATTATTCTTAGATGACTAAGATTATCGTTATTTTGTGATTTGTCAAGAAAATTTTGGAGACAAGAATGAGCGTTAACCCTGGCGTCGCCAATGGCACGATGCAAGCTCCGGCAGCGGAGCCCGATTTCTTTCCCTTGAAGGTTGCGCGCAAAGAGGAAGTCGCACAAGGCATTTACCTGTTCGAGCTGCGCCGTCCCGACAGCGCGCCCCTGCCCGCTTTCACAGCCGGCTCGCACCTGACGGTGGAAGTGCCCAGCGGCGTGCGCCGCAACTATTCGCTGTGCAGCGACCCGGCCGACAGCGGTGCCTGGCAGATCGCCGTCAAGCGCGACGGGCGCGGCCGCGGCGGCTCCATCAGCATGGCCGACGAGGTGCAGGCCGGGCAGTTGCTGTCCGTGAGCGCGCCGCGCAACAACTTCGAGCTGGCCGCGCACGCCAGCGACTTCATCTTTGTCGCGGGCGGCATAGGCATCACGCCCATCCTCTCGATGATGCGGCAGCTCAAGCGCACCCAGGCCGGCGGCTTCAAGCTCTACTACTGCACACGCGATGCCGCAGGCACCGCCTTCATCAACGAGCTGCAATCCGAATTCCCCGGACAGGTGCAGATCCACCACGACAACGGCGACATGGACCAGGCGCTGGACCTGTGGCCGGTGTTCGAAAAGCCCGCCGCGGCGCACGTCTACTGCTGTGGCCCCAAAGGCCTGATGGACAGCGTGGCCGACATGTCGGGCCACTGGCCTTCGGGCGCCGTGCATTTCGAAAGCTTCGGTGTCGACGCCACCGTGTATGCGGAAAACACGCCCTTCAGCGTGCGCCTGGCCAGGAGCGGAAAGTCCGTGGAGGTCAGCGCCGAACAGACCCTCCTGGAAGCCCTGCGCGGCAGCGGCCTGCGCGTAGCCAGCTCGTGCGAAAGCGGCACCTGCGGCACCTGCAAGACCGGCCTGCTGGCCGGCGAGGCCGAGCACCGCGACATGGTGCTGAGCGACGAGGAAAAGGCCRATCACATCATGGTCTGCGTCTCGCGGGCAAAATCGCCTGAACTGGTACTGGACCTATGACACAGCGCACACTGAAACTCGGCATCGTGGGCCTGGGCCGGGCCTTCACGCTGATGCTGCCCACCTTTGTGCACGACGGCCGCGTGAAGCTGGTGGGCGCGACCGACCCCATCGCCGCCGCCCGCGCGCAGTTTGAGAAAGATTTCGGCGCGCCCAGCTACGAGTCCATCGAGGCGCTGTGCGCCAACCCGGCGGTGGAGGCGCTCTACATCGCCTCGCCGCACCAGTTCCATGCCGAGCACGTGCGCCTGGCCGCCTCCTTCGGCAAGCACGTGATGGTGGAAAAACCCATGGCCCTGACGGTGGACGAATGCAGCGCCATGATTGACGCGACCCGCGGCGCGGGGGTCCACCTGATCGTGGGCCACAGCCACAGCTTCAATACCCCCATCCGGCGCACGCGCGAACTGATAGACAGCGGCCGCTACGGCGCGGTGAAGATGATCCACGCGCTCAATTTCACCGACTTCCTCTACCGCCCGCGCCGCCCCGAGGAGCTGGACACGGCCGCCGGCGGCGGCGTGATCCACAGCCAGGCCACCCACCAGATGGACATCGTGCGCCTGCTGGGCGGCGGGCTGGTGCGCAGCGTGCGCGCCCACACCGGCGCCTGGGATACCAGCCGCCCCACCGAGGGCGCCTACAGCGCGCTGCTGGGATTTGAAGGCGGCGCCTTCGCCTCGGCCACTTACAGCGGCTACGGCCACTACGATTCGGACGAACTGCTGGGCAATATCGGCGAGATGGGCCAGCTCAAAAACCCGGCCGACTATGGCGCGGCCCGCAAGCGGCTGCAGGGCGCGGCCACCTCCGCGGAAGAAAGCGCGCTCAAAGCCGCCCGCAACTACGGCGGCAGCCTGTACACGGCCGGCAGCGCCCTGCCCCCTGGCCTGCGGCACCAGCATTTCGGCCAGGTCATCGTGAGCTGCGAAAAGGCCGACCTGCGCCCCGGGCCGTCGGAAATCACCGTCTATACCGACAGCGAAAAAACCGTAGAACATCTCCCCGCGCCGGCTATCCCGCGCCGGGAAGTGATAGACGAACTGTACGCCGCCGTGGCCGAAGGCAAGCCGGCCGTGCACAGCGGCGAATGGGCCCGCGCCACCACGGCGGTTTGCCTGGCGCTGCTCGAATCCGCCCGCAGCGGCCGGGATTGCATCCCCCCGCACCAAGTCGGTCACAATGTTGGTTCATGAGCAACGACACCCAAAACATCATCCGCCACTGGCGTGAAGCCGTGCCCAATGACCGCCTCGCGCACCTGATCCGCGATGCCTCACGCGCCTTTCACCGCGCGCTGCAGGTGCGGCTGGCGCAGCATGGGGTACCTTTCGGCCACTGGACTTTCCTGCGCATCCTCTGGGAATCCGACGGGCTGACGCAAAAAGAGCTCAGCGAACGCGCCGGCGTGATGGAGCCCACCACCTTCACCGCCATGAAAGCCATGGAGTCGCTGGGCTATATCGAGCGCAAGCAGTTGCCCACCAACAAGAAGAATATGTATGTGCACCTGAGCGACAAGGGCCGCGCGCTCAAGAAGCTGCTGGTGCCCCTGGCCGAAGAGACCAACAATGTGAGCATCGAAGGCATAGAGCCTGAGCACATCAAGATGACACGCACGGTGCTGCTGGCCATGATCGAAAACCTGGCCCGCGACGAGTTGCTGCAGGACAAGGCCACGCCGGCCAGGCGCAGGGCCGCGGCGGCCACCGAAGGCGAGCGGCATGGGAAGGCCGAACAAGCCAAAGGCCCCGAAAGAACGAGATCCGCAAAAAAATAAGCCCCAAGGAAACCCCCGGGGCGCCAAAGCCGCCGCCTGAAAAGGCCGGCGGCTTTTTTGCTTTCAGCCTTAGATCAAGGTCACGCCGGTCTTGGCCTGCAGTGCTTCGCGCGTCACGCCGGGCGCCAGTTCCACCACCTTGAGGCCTTCGGGTGTCACGTCCATCACGGCCAGGTCGGTGATGATGCGGTCCACCACGCCCACACCCGTGAGCGGCAGGGTGCACTGGGGCAGGATTTTCATGTCCTCGCTGCCGTCCTTCTTTTTGGCGACGTGTTCCATCAGGATGATGACGCGCTTGACGCCCGCCACCAGGTCCATCGCGCCGCCCATGCCCTTGACCATCTTGCCCGGGATCATCCAGTTGGCCAGGTCGCCTTTTTCGCTGACCTGCATCGCGCCCAGGATGGACAGGTTGACCTTGCCGCCGCGGATCATCGCGAAGCTGTCATGGCTGCCGAAGATGGACGAGCCCTTGATGGTGGTGACGGTCTGCTTGCCGGCGTTGATCAGGTCGGCGTCGACCTGGTCCGCGGTCGGGAACGGGCCTATGCCCAGCATGCCGTTTTCCGACTGCAGCCACACTTCCTTGTCGCCGGTGAAATTGGCCACCAGCGTCGGGATGCCGATGCCGAGGTTCACATAAAAACCGTCTTCGAGTTCCTGGGCGGCACGTGCCGCCATCTGGTCTTGGGTCCAAGGCATGTCAGGCTCCTGCTTTCTCGGTGATGGTGCGCTTCTCGATGCGTTTTTCGGGGTTCGCATTGAGCACGATGCGGTGCACATAAATGCCCGGCAGGTGGATGTCGTCGGGCGCCAGCTCGCCGACTTCGACGATCTTCTCCACCTCGACGATGCAGACCTTGCCGGCCATCGCTGCGGCCGGGTTGAAGTTGCGGGCCGTGAGGTTGAAGCGAAGGTTGCCCGACTTGTCGGCCACATGCGCCTTGACCAGGGCCACGTCGGGCACCAGCGAACGCTCCATCACATAGGTCTCGCCGTCGAATTCGCGTAACTCCTTGCCCTCGGCGACTTGCGTGCCCACACCGGTCTTGGTGAAAAACGCCGGGATGCCGGCGCCGCCGGCGCGCAGCTTTTCAGCGAGCGTGCCCTGGGGCGTAAATTCGAGTTCGAGTTCACCGGCCAGGTACTGGCGCTCGAACTCCTTGTTCTCGCCCACGTAGCTGGAGATCATTTTTTTGATCTGCCGGGTCTCCAGCAGCTTGCCCAGGCCGAAGCCGTCGACGCCCGCGTTGTTGGAGATCACCGTCAGGTTCTTGGCCTGGCTGTCACGCAGCGCGTCGATCAGCGCCTCGGGAATGCCGCACAGGCCGAAGCCGCCCACGGCCAGCAACTGGCCGTCTTTGACGACGCCCTTGAGGGCCTCGGCGGCTGAGGGAAAAAGTTTCTTCACAAATCGTCTCCTTGAGTCGTTCGATGTCCAGGCAATCCATTACGATACTACTTATTA
This sequence comes from Polaromonas sp. P1_G1, assembly GCF_056405595.1. Classification (NCBI taxonomy): domain Bacteria; kingdom Pseudomonadati; phylum Pseudomonadota; class Betaproteobacteria; order Burkholderiales; family Comamonadaceae; genus Polaromonas; species Polaromonas sp. P1_G1. Next base: position 7,454 of record NZ_JBFUBU010000038.1, on the reverse strand, counting down.
AGTTACGTAGTTTTCCGTAAAGGTAAGTACTGTGGAAGTGGATTACCAGCTCGCATTCGATCTGGCGCCAGTGGGACTGGTGCTGTCCCGCAACCGCTCGATTGTGGACTGCAACCAGCATTTATGCGAGATGTTCGGCGCCACGCGCGAACAGCTTGCGGGCCAGTCCTTCCAGATCCTCTACCCCAGCGCAGACGAGTATGAGCGCATAGGCGCGCGCATGCTTCCTATCCTGAACGCCAAGGGCCTGTACGCCGACGACCGCATCATGAAACGCGTCGACGGCCGCAACAAGGGCGAGACCTTCTGGTGCCACGTCACCGGCCGCGCCCTCAACCGCAGCGCGCCGCACGAGGCCGGCATCTGGACTTTCGAAGACCTCAGCTCGCGCCGCCCCGTCACCGCCGAACTCACCGCGCGCGAGCGCGAAGTGGCCGCCCACCTGATGGACGGCATGACCTCCAAGGAGATTGGCCGCGCGCTGGTCATCAGCCACCGCACCGTCGAAATCTACCGCGCCCGCCTGATGCGCAAGTACAAAGCTTCCACCACGGCCGACCTCGTACACAAGCTCATGGCCGGCTCCTGAAAGCCTAGCCCTCTTCCCCCGCCAGCCGGTCAAACGGCAGCACCTGCTTGACCAGGATCACCGTGCAGGGCGCCGCCATGGCGACCTTGATCGGCACGGTCGCCAGCAGGCGCTGCATCTGCAGGCCGTGCGTCGCCGCCCCCATGACGATGATGCCGGCCTGGTTGCCCCGGGCATAGTGCAGAAGCGCCTGCGCGACGTCGCCCGACTCGATGACGTGGAAGGACAACGTCCGGCTGTCCAGGCCCAAGGGCTGGGCCCACTGCCTGAGCATGCCCAGGTAGCGCCGGTGCACCGTGGTTTCGCTGGTCCGGGTGTCGTGGCCGTCCGCTTCCGCGGGGTCTATCACGGTCACGCAGGCCAGCCGCGCGCCGGGCGCCGTGCCCAGCACCCGCATCACGGCGCGCCGCAGCGAATACAGCGTGGCGTCGCTCACGTCCCGATGCGGCACGGCCGCCATGATGATGGGCGCGGCGTCAATCTGCCGCGAAGGCAGCGCGCTGGGCCGGTAATCCTTGCCCACCGCGCGCAGCCAGCGCTTGAAGTGGGCCCAGAAGCCCGTGGCCTTCAGGCGCCGCCCCAGTTCCGTCACGGCGATCTGCGCCGGGTCCGACAGGTCCAGCGCCAGGTGCGCGGCCGATGCATAACGCCGGCCGGCATCGCTCTGCAGGCAATGCAGGATCGCCTCCTGCAGCCACTCCGGCAAATCCGGCCGCAGGGCGCGCGGCGGCACCGGGTCCATCCACAGGCGTTGCCGCAGGCCGCCCCGGGTTTGCGGGTTGCCGAAGGGCAGCTCGCGCGTGGCCAGTTCGTACAGCATGACACCGATGGCAAAAATGTCGCTGCGCGGGTCGCCCCGCACGCCCACCACCTGTTCAGGCGCCATCCAGACGGACGAACCGACGGCGGGACGCAGTTCTTCGGCCAGCAGGTCCGGGTAATGCGCGTGGCAGGACAAGCCGAAATCCAGCAGCACCGCGCTGCCGTCGGGGCGCATCAGCACGTTGGCCGGCTTCAGGTCCAGGTGGCAGGCATCCTGCAGATGCAGGCTGTGCACCGCCTGGGCCACGGCTACACCCAACTGGGCGACTTCCTGCGCGGGCAGCGGCCCCGTGGTGTCGTCCAGCAGTTGTTGCAGGGTGCGGCCGGGCACGTATTCCATCACCAGGTAGGGCAGCTTTTCCAGGTCACCCGCCGCCACCAGCCGCGGCACGTGCGGCCCCGTCAATGCCGACAGCAGCTGCAGCTCGACCTCGAAGCCCACGATGTTTTCGGCGCCATCGCCGGCCGTCATGCGCGGCACCTTCATCGCCATCGGAAAAGGCGCGGCCCGCGACGGATCGGCATACCCCACCTGGTAGATGTGGGCCATGCCGCCGGCATGCAGGCACTCACCGACGACAAACCCGTCGACCACGGTGCCGGGCGCCATCAGCTTCACAGGCCAGCCTCCAGCCGCTCGGCGAACCAGGCGGGCAAACCCGCCGCGCGTATATCGGCCGCGGCGGCCAGATGGTCGTAAGCCACGCGGTGAAAGGTCAGCTCGGCCCGGTCGGCGTCGAACAGCGCATACATGGCCCGGGTGTTGCCGTCGCGCGGCTGGCCCACCGAGCCCACGGTGGCGATCCAGCGCCGATGCGGCGGCACCGGTATGGGCACACCCGGCGTGGGCTGGAAACGCATCAGCCCTTGCCCCGTGCCGCGGAAATAAAGCGTCTGTTCGTGCACGTGGCCGCAGAACACATAACGTACCGCCGGGTTGAGGCACGCCGCATCAAGGCTGGCTTCGGCGCGGCGTTCATTGTCGACATAGTGCCAGCGCCCGGGCGCGTCGGCGCTGGCATGCACCAGCAGCGCCGCATCGACAGTGGCCGTCAAAGGCAGCGCCGCCAGGAAGTCCAGTGCATCCTGGTCCAGCCGCTCGTGGGTCCAGGCGGCGCCGCTCTGGTCGAGTGAACGGGCCTGCGCGGGCGGCGCCACGGCGCACTCGTCATGGTTGCCCTTGAGCACGATGGCGCCCTCGCCCGCCAGGCCGCGAATGCGCCGCACAACCTCGGCCGGTTGCGCACCATAGCCCACCAGGTCGCCCAGCACGGCCAGCCGGCCGGCGCCCAGCGCGGTGGCATGGGCCAGGCAGGCTTCCAGCGCGCGCAGGTTGGCGTGTACATCCGACAGCAGGGCGATTTTCATGGGATCAAGCGGCAGTTTTTAATTCAGCGTGAAACACGGCTTTCCGGCAAGTTTGCACCATGCCAGCAAAATTTCCGCAACGGGAACAAAATCAGGGCCGGCATTTCCGCCACGGCCATCCCGCCGAAACCTACCCTCGAGAATCCCCATGGCACTGACGCTTTACCAGGCTTCCATTCCCGTCTTTATCCGCGGCTTCGCCAACCTGTCGGCCGTGCTTGAAAAGGCCAAGGCCCACGCCGAAGCCAACAAGGTGGACCTTTCCACTTACGTCAACGCCCGCCTGGCGCCCGACATGTACCCGCTGTCGGGCCAGGTCCAGGGCGCGAGCGACGCCGCCAAGTTCGGCGCGGCGCGCCTGGCCGCCGTCACACCGCCCAGCTTTGCCGACACCGAAACCACGTTTGAGGAACTGCAGGCCCGCATCACCAAGACGCTGGACTTCCTCAAGACCGTGGACGAGGCGCAAATCAATGCGCGCGCTGGCGGCACTGTGACGCTCAAGGTACGCGGCAAGGAATTGAATTTCGAGTGCGAGCCCTACCTGCTGAACTTCGTGCTGCCCAATTTGTTCTTCCACCTCACCACCGCGTACGACATCCTGCGCCACCAGGGCGTGCCGCTGGGCAAGATGGATTACCTGGGGAGCTTTTGAATTCCGGATAGGGCATGGTAAAACCGGCGCTCCCGGCCGCGGTGGCCGGACCGGCGGAATGACATCCCGCCTTACAACAGGAATTCCATGACTCCTCAACAACTTGTTGGCCTGGGTGTTCGTTTGTTCGCCGTCTGGCTTGCCATCGCCAGCGTGGCCTACTGGGTGAGCATCCCCGCCGCGCTTGCCGCAAACAATTTAGGCAAAACCCCAAGCATCGTTTCCTACGCCATCGGGGTGGCTTACGTTGCCGCGGCGTTGCTGTTCTGGCTTTTCCCCATGGCGATCGCCCATAAGCTGCTGCCCCGCACGCAATACCAGAACCGCTTGTCCGCCGAGCCCCACGAGCTTGCCAAGGTCGGCTCCGCGTTGCTGGGCCTGTGGCTGATCACCAAGGCCGCGCCAACCCTGGTGTGGCTTATCTTCCGCAGCTTTCTGTTCATGGAATCCAGTGCCGCCTTCTCATCGATCACACCGGACGCCAAGCTGGACATCTCCATCGCCCTGTTTGAGTTGCTGCTGGCGGTGGTGCTGATTGTCAAGGCAGGTGCATTTGCCCACCTCGTGGTTCCGGTGGCTGAAGCGCCGCGCGAAGACCCGGAAGAGCAGGCACCGCCCGAGGCTTCTCGCTGAAATGCACATCCGGCCTTACATAAACGCAGACTTGGCCGCCGTTGCCCAGCTATACACCGATGCGGTGCACGGCCTCGCGGGCAGCCACTACGACGAAGCTCAACGCAAGGCCTGGGCGCCGCAGCCGCCCGACCTGGGCATCTGGGAGGCGCGGCTAAAACCTTTGAGGGTACTGCTGGCGCAAGAGGCCGAAAACAGCGACGCGCTGCTGGGTTTCGTCGCCTACGAAGACGACGGCCACATCGACTTGATGTTCAGCTCACCGCTGGCGGCGCGCCGCGGTGTGGCCTCGCAGCTGCTGGGCCGCGCCGAGGCCGCGTTGCGCGCCATCGGCGTGGCGCAGCTTTACACCGAGGCCAGCCTGGTGGGCCAGCCGTTTTTCGCGCGCCAGGGCTTCACGGTCAAGGCAGAGCAGCTCGTCGAGCGGCGCGGCGCCCAGCTGCGCCGCTTTGTCATGGTCAAGGCCCTGGAAAAATCCTAGCGCGGGCTAAGGCGTCCCGGGTTCGGGTGCGGGCTCGTGCCGTATGGTTTCGCGGTCCCGGTGATGGTCGCGCAGCTTGCCCAGCGTGTGGTCCAGCATGCGCTTGAGTTTGTCGCTTGCGCCGCGGAAAGCCAGGTCCTGGTTGGGCGCGTTGTGGTTGACGGCCAGCGGCTCGTGGCGCGCGAGCCGCGCCTCCATCACGCAGCGCTTCTGGTCGGGGCTGGTTTTGTCGCTGTTCTCATCGCTCATGTGCACTTCGATGCGTGTGATGTCGCCTTTGAAGCGGCCCAGCGATTGATGGAGTTCCCCGCTGGCCCAGCGCTCGAAAGATTCGCCGGTGTGCAGGCTGTGGTTGGAATTGACCTGGATTTGCATGCGCGTTTTTCCTTTCAGGAGTTGCAGCGCGCGGGCCTGCGGGCCGGGCTGCCTGATGATCCGATCCGCCAAGATGGCGGCTGGAAAATTCATTGTGCGCGCGATGGGCTCCCAGGTCTGTAGTCCTGAACGCAACCCTCAAGTCAGGGCGGGTTTGGCGCTTGTGCTTGCCAATGCGGGCGGGTGGCTGCAAACTAGGCCTTGGTCAATTCCGCGCAGTGCTGCTCGATAAACTCCCGCAGCAAACGCAGGCCGGGCGTCAGTTGCCGCCGCCCCGGTAACACCATGTACATCGGCGAAGCCTCGGTCTGCCAGTCGGTGCACAGCGCCACCAGCCGTCCCGCGGCCAGGTCGGCCACCACGTCCAGCCGCGATTTGTAGATGATGCCGCGCCCGGCCAGCGCCCACAGGCGCACCACGTCGCCGTCATTGGCGATGTTGCCGCCGCCGGCGCGCACGGTGAGCTCTTCGCCATCACGCCAGAACCTCCAGCGGTCATACACCTCTTCACCGAGCATGAAGCACAGGCAGCTGTGCTGCGCCAGGGCTTGCGGCGTCGCGGGCGTCCCATGCGCCTGCAGGTAGGCGGGCGAGGCGCACAGCACGCGGCGGTTGGTCAGGTGTACCGGCAGCGCCAGCATGCTGGAGTCGGGCGGCTCACCCTGGCGAAAGGCAGCATCGACGAGATCGCTGTAGACATTGGTGACGCGGTCCGACAGATGCAGGCGGTAGCGGATACCGGGGTGTTGTTGCTGGAATTCCTCCAGCCAGGGCAGCAGCAGGTTGCGGCCGAAGTCGGAAGGCGCGGCCAGCTGCAGCATGCCGCTCACCTGCTGCCGGCCGCTGGCCAGTTCCAGTTGCGCATCACGCAAGGCGGCCAGCGCGGGCCGGCAATGCGCGAGGAAGACCTCGCCCTCGCGCGTGAGGCGCAGGCTGCGCGTGGAACGCACAAACAGCGGCGCCTGCAGCTCCGCCTCAAGCCGCTTGAGCGCGGCGCTGGCGGCGGCCGGTGTCAGGTCGAGGCCGCGTGCGGTGGCCGACAGGCTGCCCGAATCCACGGTGCGGACAAAGATTTCCAGGTCTTGCAGGGCCTTCATTTACAAATTTTATTTGTAAATACCTTCAACTGCTAGGTTGTTTATCCCGACTTTCAAAAATCATACAGTTAAAACATCGCTTTTCGTCCAACTTGAACCACAAAGGAAACACCATGAAAGCCATTGGCTACATCCAGGCCCACGCCCTCAACGCTGCAGGCGAGGCCGGCCTTACCGACATCACCCTGCCCGATCCGACGCCCAGCGGCCACGATGTACTGGTTGAGGTCAAGGCGGTGTCGGTGAATCCAGTGGACACCAAGGTGCGCGCCAGCGCGGCCCGCAACGCCGGCCCGGATTACAAGGTGCTGGGCTATGACGCCAGCGGAGTCGTGCGCGCCGTCGGTCCCGAGGTCACGCTGTTCAAGGCCGGTGACAAGGTCTGGTACGCGGGCTCCATCGCCCGGCCCGGCACCAACAGCGAGCTACACCTGGTCGATGAACGCATCGTCGGCCGCATGCCGAAAACGCTGGGCTTTGCCGAAGCCGCCGCCCTGCCCCTGACCAGCATTACCGCCTGGGAAATGCTGTTCGACCGCCTGGGTATAGCTCCGGGCAAAACACCGAACAACAAAACACTGTTGATCATCGGCGCCTCGGGCGGTGTCGGCTCGATCATGACGCAGCTGGCCACGCGCCTGACCTCGCTGACCGTCATCGGCACGGCCTCACGGCCTGAAACCCAGGCCTGGGTGAAAGAGCTCGGCGCCCATCACGTCATCGATCACAGCCGGCCGATTGCCGAAGAACTCAAGCGCATCGGCATTCCCGCGGTGGACTACATCGTGAGCCTCACACAAACCGACAGCCACCTCGCGCAAATCGCCGAAGCCATCGCACCACAAGGAAAGTTCGGCCTGATCGACGACCCGGTGAATTTCGACATCACGCTGTTCAAACGCAAGAGCGCATCCATCCACTGGGAACTGATGTTCACCCGCCCCCTCTTCGGCACGCCCGACATGGTGGCGCAACACCGCCTGCTCAACGAGGTCGCCCAACTCGTCGATTCGGGTTTGATCCGCACGACCTTGACGGAGAGCTTCGGTTCGATCAGTGCGGCGAATTTGCGGCGAGCGCATGCCTTGATCGAGTCCGGGAAGTCGCGTGGGAAAGTGGTGCTGGAGGGATGGGTTTAGGCTTTTTTTGTCCTTGCTGGACGGGCTATTCTTTTCGTAGTTTTTTGCTTGTTCTTGGGGTGTTGTCTTTGCTGAGTTTTGCTGGCCGGGGGTTGCCCGGCGGCAAGTAACTTTCTTTTGCTTCGCCAAAAGAAAGTCACCAAAGAAAAGGCGACCCGCAGTCTGGGTCCCTACGCTTCGCTTCGGGCAACCTGCGGTGCTCGAGCCARRCGGGGTCTCGCTAAACTCGCTTCGCTCAAACAACGCGATCCCTGATCCGCTTGTCTCTGCGCTCCTCGGCCCAGCCAGGACGGGG